>NZ_CAXPXK010000127.1:0-58176 GCF_964221125.1 Alloalcanivorax sp. | reverse complement strand
CAGTTGTCGTTGTCGTTGGGAACGCCGTCACCGTCGCGGTCGTCGTCACAGGCGTCGCCGATGCCGTCCATGTCGGAATCCGCCTGGCTGTGGTTCACCACCAGCGGGCAGTTGTCGTCGCCGTCGTCGATGCCGTCACCATCGGTGTCGGTGTTTTCGTCACAGGCGTCGCCGATACCGTCCATGTCGGTGTCGGTCTGATCCGGGTTGGCCACCCAGGGGCAGTTGTCCGGATCATTGGGCACGCCATCACCGTCGACATCGTCGTCGCAGGCGTCGCCGATACCGTCGTTGTCCTGATCGCGCTGATCGTTGTTAGCGAAGGCCGGACAGTTGTCCATGTCATCCGGAATCCCGTCATTGTCCTGATCGTCAGGATTGTTCGGGTTGGGGTTGTTGGGCGTAGTGATAACGGTGTCATCACTGTCGTTGGCTTCGCAGCCGTAGATCCCCACGCCGAGAGCGGCGAGCAGGACCAGCATTAGTACACTTTTAATTCGAAACATGATCGTGTTCCTCACTTCTCGGTAACGCGGAATTCAACGCGGCGGTTCATGGCGCGGCCGGATTCGCTTTCGTTGCTGGCAACCGGATTCAGCTCGCCGTAGCCCCGGGCGGTTACGCGGGACGGATCCACACCACGGTTGAGCAGGTACTGGCGAACGGACTCGGCGCGTTCCTGGGACAGCTGCTCGTTATATTCCGCGGCGCCCACGCTGTCGGTGTGACCGGCTACTTCCACACGGAAGTCGGTCTGCGATTTCAGGGAGTCGGCGATGCGGTCCAGGGAAGACTCTGAAGAACGGGTCAGCTTCGCGGAGTCGAACTCGAAGTTGATGTTGGTCAGGGTCACGGTCTGGTTGACGATCAGACAGCCGTTGGCATCCACGCGCCCGCCTTCCAGCGTGTTCGGGCACTGATCACGGTTGTCCGGCACGCCGTCACCGTCGGAATCCATCACCGGCTGGGGCTTGGCGACCACTTCGCGGGTTTTGATTACTGTCTTCTCTTTGGTCACGACCTTGGTGTAACCGAGCGGGATCTCGACACCGAGGGACACGCGAACGTCGCCGAACGCACCGTCGCCACGGGCCGGGCCGGAACCGTCGAAGTCGTCGTAAACGTAGCGGGCGTCGCCGCGCAGCTTCAGGCCGTTGTTGAAGATCGGGCCGGTCACCGCGCCGATACCGGCGTTAACGGTCAGGTTGGTGTCCTGGTCTTCGTCGGGCAGCACTTCCTGGTCGATGGCGCCCACGGCGGCGATCACATAGGGCGTGAAGCCGGTGCGATCACCAAAGGCGTAGGCGAGACCGGTGGTCAGGTGGTACTGATAGAAATCCTGGAAGTCGGCCCGGTTCGGATCCATCTTGTAGAAACCGCCTTCGGTTTCCCACCAGACGCGGTCGGAAAGCTGGCGACCGTAGAAGACGCTGTAGCCCAGACCTTCGTCGTCGAACTGCCGATCTTCATCCACATCCACGTAGGAGGCGAAGCCACCCAGGTACTGGCGAGTGTTCAGCGTCTCCTCGTAACGGTCTTCCGCCAGAGCCGGCTGATAAGCCAGCCCGGCGGCGAGCGCCAGAGTCGACAATCTAAAGAGATTTTTCATGTTCTACCCCCCTCGGGTATCAACGGATTACAGTGCAATCATTGGAATATCCTGGGGAGGTAAAAAAAACAGAATTCCGGTGACGTCCGGTTGGAATAGTGTTGTGAACTTATCCATGCTTTTGCACAAATTGTACAAGCCGTATCATTTTGTATCCGTTATGTATCCGACCACCGGTTTGGCCCGATCAGCCTTGCCGTACATGCACCCCACAAGTACGTTCGTGCAAAAATAAAAAAGAGGCTTCACATGCAGTTATCCAAACCCCGGCGATCCGGTCGCCGGCGGCTCGCGATGGTTTTCCTGGTGTTGTTCGGGGTGCTGGCCGCCGCCCTTCTGCATACCGCCTGGCCCTTTCTGACCTACCCGAGGGAAACGCTCCGCTTTCAGGTGCCGGAGCCGTTACCCCCTTCCGGAAGCGGCCAGCCCCTGGCCGGCGTCGCGGAAGTGGACATCACACCGGCCATCGGCCTGCCCAAATTCGGCTATTCCGCCTGGGCGAAAAACGCCGACGGTTTCCGTACCCGCTTGAAGGCGCGCGCGTTTTATCTGCATGGCCCCGGCCAGACGCCCATGGCGCTGGTGCAGCTTGATCTGGGCGCCGGTTCCCTGCCGTTGCACTACGCCGTGGCGGAACGCATCGCCGCCGCCACCGACGTGCCGGCCAGGGGGCTGAGCCTGCTGGTCACCCACACCCACTCCGGCCCGGGGCAGTACCTGGGCAGCGATTTCTACAACACCTTCGGCGCCAACGCCGCCGGCTTCGATCCGGCGCTGTTCCGGTTCTTGAGCGAGCGCATCAGTGAAGCGGTGATCCGCGCCTACCGCGACCGGCGACCGGCGCGCGTCGCTACCGGTCAACGGGAGGTGTGGGGCCTGACCCGTAACCGCTCGGTGCAAGCCTGGGCGCGCAATCACAATCTGGACCCGGATAAAATGGGTGAGGACGACGCCCTTCGCGCGGTGAATCCGCGCATGACCATGTTGCGGATCGACCTGCGCGCCGATGACGGCCGCTATTACCCCGCCGGGGCGCTGACCCTGTTTTCCATCCATGGCACCGCCATCCCCGCCTTCACGCGCCCCTATCACGCGGATGTCTGGCACTGGCTCAGCCAGGGTTTGGGTGAGCATTCTGGCCAGGATCTCCCCTGGCCCTTCGTGCACGGCGCCTTTCAAGCCACCCACGCCGACAACAACCCGGCCTGGCACCCGGATCACCGGGGCGATCTTGAAGCGCGGCGTATCGGCAAGGCCCTGGGCGATCAGGCCGGCGCCCTGTTCAATGATCTGGAGCCGGATCTGGCGCCGCGCCTGCGCACCACCGCCGCCAGCCGGCTGATCGACGTGCTGGCGCTGCCCGAAGAGCAGCGCCACGGGCTGTGCCAGCGCGCGGTGGTGGGCGCCGCCACCATGGGCGCCGCCAACGGCGATGAAGTCTTTCCGATTTCCTATCTGCCGTTTCTGCAGGAAGGCTGGCCGCGCACGGTATTCACCGACGGCTGCCAGGCGGAAAAGCAGTGGGCACTGTCCAAGCTGCAATTATTGATGTCCGCGGACACCTTCCCGCACCGCGCCCTGCTTCAGGTACTGCGCGTCAACGATCTGGTGCTGGTCCCCCTGCCCTGGGAAATCACCCTGGAAAGCGGCAACCGCATCCGCGGCGAGGTCCTCGACACCCTGCCCGCCGGTACCGACTGGCGGGTGGAGATCTCCAGCCTGGCCAACGGCTTTTTCGGCTACGCGGTGAGCGAGGCCGAGTACGGCGCCCAGTACTACGAGGGCGGCCACACCCTTTACGGCCCGCATACGCTGGACTTTCTCGCCGCGCAAAGCGCGCGGCTGAGCGAGGACCTGATGCGCACCGGTGGCGTCGACGACTATCCCAGGGAAAGCCGTTTCGAGCTGCTCAGCCATCACTACTGGCCGGACGGCGACCCGGACCGCACCTGGTCGCGGAGCTGGCGCCGGCCGGCCACCTTCCACCGTGGCGAAGAGGACAGCGGCCCCTACTGGTCCTGGCGTTTTGTCGGCGAACCGCCCGGTGACCTGCGCCTGCACCAACCGCTGCTGCGGATTCTGCGCAGCGACAACCGGGGCACGCTGGTGGACGATGAAAGCGGCGACATGCGCCTGCGGCTGATCGACGACGACGTCGAGGGACAGGGCCTCTACGAAGTGCGCTGGTATCACCCCCCGGTTGCCGACGAGGGCCGTTTTCAGTTGGAGGTGAGGGCCGGCGCGAACGCGCCCGCGCTTATCTCGCCGGCGTTCCCCTGACCGGGCGTCCCTAACCGGGCGTCCCTAACCGGGCGTCCCTGACCGGGCGTCCCTGAGCGGCGTCACAGAATGACGTAAAACCGCGTCGTTATCGGGTTTCTCCGTGGTCGGCCCCTGCTACACTGGGTGCTTGTTCATCCGGAAGTAGTGTTGTGGAGAGTGCCATGAGGGCCCTGTTACTGGCGGTTCTGTTTTTGAGCGGGTGCGCCAGCACCACGGAAGTGACCACGCGCACGGTCACCGACACCCCGCCGCCGCCGGCGGAAACCCTGCTGCTGGTGGCGCAAAGCCCGGAAGGCGACACCCGCGAGACCTGGGAACTGACCTGCCGGCCGATCTTCGAGCGCGCCGGCCTGACCGTGCTGCTCAGCCACCAGGAGGTACCGCTGTGGTACGAGCGGGGCCGCAAGGCGCTGGTCGAATGGGCCGGCGACCACCCGGTGGACCGCATTCTGCTGGTCGATCTGACCCGCCTGCTGATGTCGGCGCCGCACATGCGCGACCGCCAGGAGCTCAACCCGATCAACCAGGACAACGAAGTGCGCCCCACCTGGCGCGTGGGCCTGGACGGCGAGCGCATCAAGGACGCGCCGCCGGCGGATGTGGAGCAGATGTTCCCCGCCGACCTGCTCGACGGCGCCGGCACCAACCTGTGGCACGGCATGGCCCGCACCCACGAAGCCAATGATCAGAGCGCCATCGCCAAAAGCCAGTGCCTGGCCCTGCGCGACACCCTGCGGCAGGCGCGCCTGCTGCCCTGACCCGGGTTGAGAGTCGCCGGCCCCGCCCCCACTGTCTTCACGGTACGGTTTTACGGAGGTTGTATGAAAGCAGTGATCCCCGGCACATCCCTGGCGATACACCCGGACCGGTTCCCCGATCCGGTGGAAGACGTTCCCACCGATCAGGATGCCGGCCGCGCTGTGCTCGCCGGCGGCTGCTTCTGGTGCGTGGAAGCGGTCTATCAACCTCTCGACGGCGTGCAGTCGGTGGTGTCCGGCTACGCCGGCGGCGACGCGGCCAGCGCCAATTACGAAGCGGTCTGCAGCGGCCGCACCGGCCACGCGGAAGTGGTGGAAGTGCGCTACGACCCGCGGCGGATCAGTTTCGGCGCCCTGCTTAAACTGTTTTTCGCGGTGGCCCACGACCCCACCCAGAAAGACCGCCAGGGCAACGACCGCGGGCCGCAGTACCGTTCCGCCATCTTTCCGGTGGACGAGGCGCAGCGGAAAGTCGCCGAGGACTACATCCAGCAGTTGAATAACGCCGGCGCCTTCACCGCGCCCATCGTCACCACCCTGGAGCCGGGCCACCCGTTCCATCCGGCGGAGGACTACCACCAGGATTTCGCCCGCCGCAATCCCAACCAGCCGTACATCACCCATGTGGCGAAGCCGAAACTGGAAAAGCTGCACGCCGCCTTCCCGGAAATGCTTAAAACCTGAGAGGTAGCCATGACTGTTTCCGCCAGCGGCTTCGATCTGACGCCGCTCACCGACGCCGAAAAGCAGCAGCGCGCCGCCGGCCTCACCGCCGAGGAGCGCCGCATCCTACTGAATCAGGGCACCGAGCCGCCGTTCTGCGGCGGTTTGCTGGACAATAAGGAAAGCGGTACCTACGCCTGCAAGCTGTGTCACCTGCCGCTGTTCCACGCCGACAGCAAGTTCGAGTCCGGCACCGGCTGGCCCAGCTTCTTCGAGCCGGTGGACGCGGACCACGTGCGCGAGCTGGAGGACACCAGCCACGGCATGGTGCGCGTGGAGATCCGCTGCGCGCGCTGCGACGGCCACCTCGGCCATGTGTTTCCCGACGGACCGCCGCCCACCGGCCAGCGTTACTGCCTCAACTCCGCGTCCCTGGTGTTCGAGCCACAGCCCCACTAGCACGCCCCTGCCGGTCGCCCCGGGCCGGCCCCGCCCGACCCGGGAGCAACCCACCGCTTGACCCTGGGTAACAAGCCGCCACTCCCGCATTGCCAGCCGAGACACAGTGTCTACTATTGGGGAAAACGTCCAATAACACGCACCTCGGCCAGCCGGCTCAGCCCGCAAGGAGTGCCCTATGAACGCCGTTTCCCCTCTGGCATCACGCCGCCACGACAGCGCCAGTGAACGCTGGTCACGGATGCCGGTGATCCGCACCGGTGACGACTACATCAGCAGCCTTAAAGGCCGCGGCACCCGTCTGTTTCTGTTCGGCGAACTGATCGACGAACCCGCCGACCACCCGATGATCCGCCCCAGCATCAACGCTTTGCGCGCCACCTACGACCTGGCCATCGACGACCCGGAACTGGCCACCGCCCATTCGCCGCTGATCGACGCCCCGGTGAACCGCTTTCTGCACATGCCGGAGTCACCCCAGGACCTGGTGATGAAAAACCGCATGCAGCGGCGCCTGGGCCAGCTCACCGGCACCTGCTTCCAGCGCTGTACCGGCCTGGACACACTCAGCGTGCTGCACTCGATCACCTGGGACATCGACGAAAAGCACGGCACCGGCTACCACCAGCGCTATCTGGCTTTCCTCAAGGAAGCGCAGCGCCATAACGTGTTGATCGCCGCCGGCATGACCGACCCCAAGGGCGACCGCAGCAAGCGGCCGTTCGAGCAGAGCGACCAGGACATGTTCCTGCACGTGTCCGGACGCAACGACGACGGCATCTTCGTGCGCGGCGTCAAAGCGCACATGACCGGCGGCTGGAACCAGCACTGGATCTGCGTGATGCCGACCATGAACCTGAGCGAGCACGACAAGGACTACGCCGTGGTGGGCATGATTCCCGGCGACGCCGAGGGCATCACCTACATCTACGGTCGCCAGAGCAGCGACACCCGCTCCATGGAAGGCGGCAGCATCGACCAGGGCAACGCCGAGTTCGGCGGCCAGGAAGTGTGGGTCTATTTCGACGACGTCTTCATCCCCCACGAGCACGTGCTCATGGACGGCGAATACGAATTCGCCCAGGACATGGTGGCGCGCTTCACCGCCTACCACCGCGCCAGCTATGTGTGCAAAACCGGCCTCGGCGATGTGATGACCGGCGCCGCCGCCACCATCGCCGACTACAACGGCGTCGACAAGGTCAGCCACATCAAGGACAAGCTGGTGGAGATGGTGCACCTCAACGAGACCATTTTCTCGTCCGGCATCGCCAGCTCCCACGAAGCCAAACCCCTGGCCAGCGGCATCTACATGAACGACGCCATGCTCTCCAATGTGTGCAAGCACAACGTCACCCGCTTCCCCTATGAGATCGCCCGCCTCGCCCAGGACCTGGCCGGCGGCATCGTCGCCACCATGCCCAGCGAAAAGGATCTGGACAACGAAGAAGCCGGCGCCATCATCCGCCGCTTCCTGAAGGGCCGCGACGACATCCCCACCGAGGACCGCATGCGCATCCTGCGCCTGATCGAAAACATGACCCTGGGCCGCAACGCGGTGGGCTACCTGACCGAGTCCATGCACGGCGCCGGCAGCCCCCAGGCCCAGCGTATTCAGATCCTGCGCGGCATGGACGTGGAGTCCAAGAAATGGCACGCCCGCAAGCTGGCCGGCATCAAACAGGCGTAAGCCGTCGGCGGTCTTGCCAGCCGTGGGGTTCCTGCTAAACTAGCGCCCGCTCGCCCCCGGGCGGGCCGTGCCGGAATAGCTCAGTCGGTAGAGCAACTGATTCGTAATCAGTAGGTCGGAGGTTCGATTCCTCTTTCCGGCACCATTCCTCTCCCGTCGAAACGGGCGTGAAGGTCACGACAATTTCTTGCCTTCCTTTGTATCCCCGGTAAAACCTTTATAAAGCTTAGGCTTTTCAAGCCATTGAAGCCTCTCTTTGCATTGACTCAAAGGCCCGCTTCGCCAACTGTGTAAGTCCATTTTTTGACTCACACACCGCGCTGTGGAGAAGGCCCCGTTTATGACATCGATGCCCGCCGGCAGCAGTACTCCGAAACAGCACGGACGCTTCCGTCTCGACGACCCCCGTGAGGATGCCGAACGGTTACTGGACGCGGCCCTGTCCGGCGACCGTCGCTGCCTGGCTCGCATCGCCGTACACCGCCTCACCCCGGTGAGCGAAAAGCCCGGGCTGCGCGATGCCCTGCACACCGTGTCGCGGGAAATGGGGTTCCAGGGCTGGGATCATTTCCAGCGGCACGTGGCCGCCCTGGACACCGCCGCCGAGCGGGCCAACGGGACACTGGACGACGACCTGGACACGGTGCACATCCGCTGCGGGTCGGATCTGCGCGACACCCTGCCCGCCACCGGTTTGCACGGCCACTTTCACACCTTCAGCGACCCCTTCTGCATCGGCCCGCTGCACAGCCTGGAACGGCAGGCCTTCATGGACGAGCGCACCCGCTTTCTTTGCGACGCCTTCGGTGGCGACGAAAACGAAACCCGCCGGCGGCAGCAGCATGAGTACGACGGCCTGGACCAGGCCATGGACAGCGAGCGGGTGGTGCTGTGGTTCGAACACGACAGCTACGACCAGCTGATTCTGGCCTACATCCTCAATCATCTGGCCCACCAGCGCCGCCCCACCCGGCTGGAACTGGTGGCCACGGACGGCGTTCCCGGCGTGCAACGGTTTATCGGCCTGGGGCAACTGGCGCCGGAGGTGCTCGGCTGGCTCTGGCAGCAGCGCCGCCCGGTGGACGATGCGCTTATCACCCTGGGGCGCCGCGCCTGGCGGGCGGTGACCGCCGATACGCCGCAACGGCTGGACGACCTGTCACGGACCCTGACCCCGGAGTTGCCGATGCTGGGCCGCGCCCTGCGCCGGCACCTGCTGGAGTTACCGGATGAAGACACTGGCCTGGGCCTGAGCGAGCAACTGGCGGTGCAGCTGGTGGCCGAGCGCGGCCCGATTACCGTCGGCGAGGTGTTCCGGGATCTGATGCGCGAGCGCGAGCCGCTGCCCTATCTGGGCGACACCATGTTCTGGTGGATGATGCAGCCGCTGATGGGCGGCGAACGCCCGCTGCTGGCCAGCGACCACGGCGAGGACACCCCGTGGCAGGACCGGTCGCTGCACATCACCTCCCACGGCCACGCGGTGCTCAGCGGCCACAACAACTGGCTCGACACCCACCCCAAACGGCGCTGGGTGGGCGGCATCGCCATCGACGGCGACCGCGACAGCTGGTGTCTGAACAAGGGCACCGGCCGGCCGCAAAAACGGCCGGCCAACGTGGCCTAGGGATTAGAGATCGCGGCAGATATCGGCGGCCATGCGGAACGATTGCAGCCGCTTGTCGTGGTCGAAAATCCCGCCGGTGATCATCAGCTCATCCACCCCGGTTAGGTCACGGAAGGCACGCAGCCCGTCACGGACCGTTTCCGCTGATCCGACCATGGCGTATTTCATCGCCTGGCGCACCCCCTCCGCTTCCAGCGGCGACCAGATGCCGTCCATGCTCTCCACCGGCGGCGGCAGCGGTCCGGGCCGCCCGCGCCGCAGATTGACGAACTGCTGCTGCATGGAGGTGGCCAGGAAGGCGCCCTCCTCGTCGCTGTCGGCGGCGAACACGCTCACCCCCGCCATGGCGTAGGGCCGCTCCAGCTGCGCCGATGGCTGAAAGTTGTCGCGGTAGACCTGCAACGCATCGAGCAGGGCCTCCGGGGCGAAATGCGAGGCGAACGCGAACGGCAGGCCCTTCTGGGCCGCCAGCCGGGCGCTGAACAGGCTGGAGCCGAGCAGCCAGATGGGCACCTTGCTGCCGGCGCCGGGCACCGCCCGCACGCGCTGATCCGGGGTCGGATCACCCAGGTAAGCCTGCAGCTCCTCCACGTCGCGCGGGAACTCCATGGCGTTGCTGTTGAGGTCGCGGCGCAGCGCCCGCGCGGTTTCCATGTCGGTGCCCGGCGCCCGGCCCAGGCCCAGGTCGATGCGTCCCGGGTGCAGGGCCGCCAGGGTGCCGAACTGTTCGGCGATCACCAGGGGCGCGTGGTTGGGCAGCATCACGCCGCCGGAGCCGACCCGGATACGCTGGGTGCCGGCGGCGATATGGCCGATCACCACGCTGGTGGCGGCGCTCGCCACGCCGGGCATGTTGTGGTGCTCGGCCACCCAGTAGCGGGTGTAGCCCCACTGTTCGGCGTGGCGCGCCAGATCAAGGGAATTGCCCAGGGCCTGGGCGGCGTCGCCGCCACGCAGGATGGGACTCAGATCAAGAATGGAATAGGCAGTCATCAGGCCTCCCGAGCCAAAGCGCGTCCGTTTACGCGTCTTCTTACGGTTGGGCCTGTGACCGCGTTTTTAAAGGTGGCGTCGGCTAACCCCCGTTCAAGCGACGATAAATTTCGTCCTTGAGGTGCATACGCTCCACTTTCATGGTCTCCATATCGCGGTCCGCGATCGGGTTCTCGCGCATCTCCAGCCCACGAATGGTTTTGTCCAACCGGTCGTGCTCCTCCACCTTGGCGCGGAACTCCGGGTGTTCCTTGGCCAGGGCGTCAATGCGTTCGCGGTGCTGGGGGAATTCGTGGTGGATACTATGGGGTTCACCGAGCATAGCTGACAGGTCCTCCGCTGAAGGGGCCCGGGCACCGGGGCGGTGCTCGGGCGGGTAATCCTCTTCAAGCTACTACCGCCGCCGGGTACTTGTCATCCTCCCGGTGGCGACTCAACGCATTCCCCGGGCTTCCTTGATCATATCGTAGGCTTTGCTGATCTCGGCGGTCTTCTCGGTGGACACGCGAATCATCTCTTCCGGCACGCCACGGGCCGCCAGTTTGTCCGGGTGATGCTCGCTCATCAGCCGCCGGTAGGCCTTTTTGACCTCCTGATCGGAAGCGTCCTCCTTCACCCCCAGCACCTGATACGCCTCGCCCAGCGACGGCCGTGACGGGCCGGCCGCGCCACCCGCGCCGGCCGCACCGGCGCCGCCGAAGCGCGCCTGGGCCAGCACCATGTTGAGAATCTGCCGGAACTGGCTTTCCGGCACGCCCAGCCCGGCGGCGACACGGAACAGGATGCGCTCCTCCTCGGCGTGCAGCTCGCCGTCCGCCAAGGCGGTTTGCAGCAGCAGCTCAAGGAACACCACCACCAGATGGCGGCGCCGGCGGATGCGCTGGCGGAATTCGGCCACGGTCCGGTCGAGGGGGAAATCATCGTCCTTGCCCTGGCGGAAGGCCTCCTGGGCCCGGCGGCGCTGCTCGTCGTTGAGCTGCATGCGGCTCATGATCGCTTCGGCCTGGCCGATCTCCTGCTCGCTGACCCGGCCGTCCGCCTTGGCCAGATGGCCCATGATCGAAAACACCGCCGAGAACAGGGCCTCCTGGACCTCCTCCCGTTCGCCGGGCCGGTAGGGCCGGAACGGGTTGAAGGACTGTACCCGCTCCACGCCACGGTCCAGGAAGTGGCCGATCAGCACGCCGATCGCCAGGCCGATGGGCCCGCCGATCAACATGCCCAACAGGCCGACAATGAGTTTGCCACCCCAACTTCGCATTAATCAGAACTCTCTATCGTCATCTACAGGTAGGGAAAGACCACGGAGTATCCGGGAGGTTCGCGCACAAACGCAAACCCGGGCCTGAGCGGCCCGGGTGGAACGGTGTGCGGGAAGGACCTACTTGGTGGCGCGCGAACCGCGCGCTCTCAACCTGCTTTAGTGGCGCGGTTACCGCGCCACCAGGCCAGCACCGCCAGGACGACGGCGGCGGCCTGGGCGAGCGCGCCCTGCAGGGTGGGGAAGAAACCAATCCACTCCAGCGTCGGCAGGCCGATGTAGGTGGCATTGATGAGGCCGGCTTCCTGCAGGGCGGCGATGCCCTTGCCGAGCAGGATCACCGACAGCACCAGCAGCACCAGGCTGGTGGCCTTGAAGAACAGGCCCAGCGGCAGGCGCATACCGAGGCGGAAGATCAGCACGCAGACCACCGCCAACGCCGCCAGGGCCGCCAGCAACCCGTACAGCAGGTACGGCTGGGTGGCTTCGGTGACCTGGGTCCAGAGCGCCTGATAGAACAGGATGGTTTCGAACATCTCCCGGTACACGGAAATGAACGCCACCAGGGTCAGGGTCCAGACGGTACCGGCGCCGAGGGCGTTATCCACCTTGCTCTTGATGTAGCCCATCCACTTCTGGCTGTTGCTGTTGCTGTGCATCCAGAAGCCCACGTAGAACAGGATCACCGCCGCCGCCAGGCCGGCCACGCCCTCGGTCAGCTCCCGCGAGGCACCGCTGAAGCTGATCACCGTGGAGGCGGCGAACCAGGTGGCCACGCCGGCGATCAGCGCCGCCACCCAGCCGAAGTGGATATGACGGCTGGCCGAGCGGGCGCCCGCTTTACGGGTGAAGGTGAGCAAGGCGGCGACGATCAGCAGCGCCTCCAGACCCTCACGGAACAGGATGAAGAAACTCGCCGAGAAGGTGGCGGCGGCGCTCAGGCCGTCGCCGCCGAGCGCGTCCTCGGCGGCGGCCAGGCTGTCGCGGGCCTCGGCCACTCTGGCGTCCACCGCGGCGGGCTCTTCACCCTGTTCGATCGCCTGGCGCACCGCCATGAAACGGCGCTCGGTGGCGCGCATCAGGTCGCCGTCCACCGCCGCAAGCTGCTGCTCGATCATCTCGAAGCCGTCCAGATAGGCCGACAGCGCCGCGGCGCGGGCCGCCGCCCGGTCGCCGTCGGCGTACAGGCCGGCCGCCTCGCCCAGCTTGGCGTCACTGATTTCGATAAAGCGGTTCTGGCTGAACAGCGCTTCCGGATTACGGCGCAGATAGCCCATGGCCTGGACCGCCGGCTTACCGATCTCGTCGCGCACGTCCGCGGGAGCCTTGCCGATCACCGTGTCCAGGGTCATATCCGCTTTCAGGCCCGGCGTGCCGCGCAGGGCCTGCTCGCCGGCGTCGGCCTCCTGGTCGGACACCGCCTTGCCGCCCACGTAGAACGCCAGCGCCCAGCGCTCCGCCTCGCTGAGCTGGTCGTCGTAGGCGGCCATGCCGGTGCCGTCCACACCGCCGGTGATGGTGGTGTAGAGCCCCAGCATGGAGCGGCCCATGTAGCGGGCGCGCTCATGGAAATCGGTGGGCGCCGGCTCCAGCGCCGCGCCGGCGGGCCCGTCGCCACGCCCTTCGTCACCGTGGCAGGCGGCGCAGTGGGTCTGGTACAGCTGCGCGGCCTTCTCCATATCCGGCGCGGTTTTGGGAATCACCGGCAGGCCGTACACCGTCACCAGGGTGCCGCGGATTTTCTGCGCCAGTTCCTGAATGCGCGCCTCCGGCGCTTTGTCGTCGACGGCGGCTTCCAGCTGTTGCGCCTGGTCGGCCAGCCGCTGCTTGCCTTCCACGTCGTCCAGGGTGGCGATGCCCTCGCTCAACAGGCGGGTGAACTCGTCCATTTCGGCGTATTCCGCCTCGCTGACGATCTCGCCGTCCTGCACCGCGTTAACGTAGTCCGCGCCGACGTACTCCACCAGCTGTACCAGGGCGGTCTGGTCCGCCGCCCGGGCGGTGGCGGTCAGCATGAAAAAGCACAGCAACAAAAAAACGCCCAGGGGGCGCCGCTCGATGAGAACCATGGATCCGGATTCCAGCGTCTAAAAGTGAATAATTCTTATTTATGCTCCCTTCCCAGACCCGCTGTGTCAAAGGGTTTTACCCAACCGTGAGCGCCAGTACCTTGCTGATGTGGGCCTGCGGACGGCCGGATTCGCTCTGCCACTGGTTGAACGCCGCCTGCGCCGCGCGCTGATCGCGCTGGCTCGACAGGTTTTTGTCGATGATGCGGTGGGCGCGGAGCACGCTGATCACATCGTCGGTGGGGTACCAGGTGTCGCGCCCCACCATGCGCAGGAAGGCGGCGCCGGAATTGCCGCCGAGCTGCTTGCCGCGCTTTTTCAGCAGGATCCACATACCGACGGTGTCCTCCGCCGGCCAGTCCGCCAGCCAACGGCCCATGCTGCCGTATTCGCGGCGCAGGTCGAGCACCAGCTGGGCATTATGGCGGATCGCCTTGATCTTGCCCCAATGGCGGATCAGCCGGGTGTCCTGCATGCGCTCCTCGAGCATGCTGTCCGGCATCAGCACCAGCTTGTCCGGATCGAAACCGAAGAACGCCTCTTCGAACGCCGGCCATTTGGCGTCCACCAGAGAGTGCTTGAGCCCGGCCCGGAACACGCGCCGCGTGAGCGCCGAAAAATAAAAGGCGTCGTCCGGGCGGCGCAGCTGGGCGGCGCTCTTCACCGCCGGCAGTTGCGCTTCCACCGGCTTGAGGCCGCCCTTGCGGTTCACCGCCAGGGCCAGCAGGTCCTTGAACTCGATCATCAAATGCTCCCGGCTGCTTCGTATACAGTGTTTTCCCGCCATTGTAGAATCCGGTCTTTAGCCTAACGCCGGATCAGGACGGGCAGTATTCATGAGCGGTCATCAAACCACGATCAACAAATCCGACAAACTCAAAGGCGTCTGCTACGACATCCGTGGCCCGGTGCTGCGTGAAGCGCACCGCCTGGAGGACGAAGGCCACCGGGTGATCAAGCTCAACATCGGCAACCCGGCGCCGTTCGGCTTCGAAGCGCCCGAAGAGCTGCTGCAGGACGTGATTCACAACCTGCCGGATTCCACCGGCTATTGCCATTCCAAGGGCCTGTTCCCGGCCCGCAAGGCGGTGATGCAGTATACCCAGACCAAGGGCATCGAAAACGTCACGGTCGACGACATCATCATCGGCAACGGCGTCTCGGAACTGATCGTGATGGCGATGCAGGCGTTGCTCAACTATGGCGACGAGGTGCTGCTGCCGGCGCCGGACTACCCGCTGTGGACCGCCGCCGTGCGTTTGTCCGGCGGCAATCCGGTGCATTACCTGTGCGATGAAAAGCAGGACTGGCAACCGGCGCTGGACGATCTGCGTTCCAAAATCACCGACCGCACCCGCGCGATGGTGATCATCAACCCCAACAACCCCACCGGCGCCAACTACGACAAGGCGCTGCTGCAGGAAATGCTGGAGATCGCCCGCGAGCACGACCTGATCGTGTTCGCCGACGAGATCTACGACAAGATTCTCTATGACGGCGAGGAGCACCACTCGATCGCGTCGATGGCCGACGACCTGCTGTTCATCACCTTCAACGGGCTGTCCAAGAACTATCGCGCCGCCGGCTTCCGCGCCGGCTGGATGGTGATCTCCGGCGCCAAGTACCGCGCCGAGAATTACATCGAAGGCCTGGACATGCTGGCCAGCATGCGGCTGTGCGCCAACGTGCCCAGCCAGCATGCGATCCAGACCGCGCTGGGCGGTTACCAGAGCATCGGCGATCTGGTGCTGCCCACCGGACGCCTGGGCCGCCAGCGCGACAAGGCCTGGGACATGCTCAGCTCGATCCCCGGTGTCAGCTGCGTCAAACCCAAGTCCGCGCTCTACCTGTTTCCGCGTCTGGATCCCAAGGTGTTTCCGTTCCAGGACGACGAAGCCTTCGCGCTGGACCTGCTGCGCCAGGAAAAAGTGCTGATCGTCCAGGGCACCGCGTTCAACTGGCCCGACCCGGACCATTTCCGGGTGGTGTTCCTGCCGCGCATGGACGATCTGGAGGATTCCATCGGCCGCATCGCCAACTATCTGGACCGGATCAGAAAGAAGTAATCCCATGCATCTGCACATCGACGACTTCAGCCAGGACGTGGCGCGCATACTGTTGCAGCTGTATATGAACTTTCCGCGCCCCCAGGCCGTCTATGTGGAAGACATCAGCGGCCCTGACCAACTGGACGAGGCGGGGCTGCACGGCAAGAGGCACATGGCCTGTCTGGGGGCAATGCTGTGGCTGGCTGAAGAGGGTTACCTGCGTTACCAGAGCACCCTCTACCAAGAGGGCATTGAACAGGCGGTGCTCAGCAACCGCGCCTTCACCCTGCTCACCGCCACCGGCGATCCGGACCCGCAAGCGGACCCGGACCTGCCCGTCAGCGTACAACTGGAGCGCGCCACCCTGGCGGAGCAGTTCCGTACCGCCCTGGCCGCCCGGGATTCCACGCGAATCTCAGCGCTGGTGCGCCATTTCCTGGCCCGCGCCACCGCCTGAACGTCCACTTCACCCAAGGACGGTTTTCATGGGACCCGCGCTATAGCGGGACTTGGGGAAACAATGACAGCTTTACGATACCGCCCGGACATCGAGGGTCTGAGGGCGCTCGCCGTTCTACTGGTCATCGTGTACCACTTTGAGTTTCCGGGTATCAGCGGCGGCTTTATCGGCGTCGACGTGTTTTTCGTGATCTCCGGTTTCGTGATCACCGGTTTGCTGACCCGTCAGATGGACCAGGGCGGCTTCCGCTTCGGCGACTTCTATGCGCGCCGTATCCGCCGCCTGGTGCCGGCCTTTCTGCTGGTCTCCACCGTCACCTTTTTGATTATTTCGCCGTTCTATATCGGCGACGATTATTACATCTTCGCCAAGAGCTGGCTGGCGTCGCTGATGGGGATCAGCAACCTCTACTATTTCACTGAACTGAGCCAGTATTTCGCGCCGGAAACCCGCAGCCTGTCACTGCTGCACACCTGGTCGCTGGCGGTGGAAGAGCAGTTCTACCTGCTGTGGCCGGCGGCGACATTGTGGGCCTGGCGCAGCGGGCGGCTGACCCGCTCGCCGTTGGTGTTCCTGGCCCTGTTGATCGCCGCCCTGCTGCTCTCCGTCTACCTCGCCCATACCCACCCCAAGGCGGCGTTTTATCTGCCGCCGGCGCGGCTGTTCGAATTCATGCTGGGGGCCGGCGTGGCTCTGTACGGCCACCGCCTGCCGGCGCTGGGGCCCAGGCAGGCGGAAGCGCTGGCGGTGGCCGGCGTGGCGATGATTCTCGCCACCGCAGTATTCCTCACCAGCAACGATCCCTTCCCCGGCTTCAACGCCCTGTGGCCGACGCTGGGCACGGCCATGGTGATCCAGGCCGGGCTGGTGCAGCCGGGCACGGTCACCGCCCGCCTGCTCAGCCTGCCGGTGATGGTGTTCCTGGGCGGGCTCTCCTACTCCTTGTACCTGTGGCACTGGCCGCCGGTGGCGCTGTTGCACTACCAGCTGATCGAGCTGACCTGGCCGATTCGTCTGGGCCTGCTGGCGGCGGTACTGCTGGCGTCGTGGCTGGGTTACAAGCTGGTGGAAAACCCGCTGCGGCGCCGCCCCTGGAACTTCAAGCGGGCCTTCAAGATTCTGGTGTTGGTGCCGCTGCTGATCATCTGGGCGATCCAGTCCACCATCCGCATCGCCGACGACCTCAGCTTCCGCATCCCCGAGGAACGCCGCGACCTCTACAAGATCATCGTGCAGAACGACAGCGCCGACGTGCACGAGCCGTGCTTCAAAGGCCCCACCCGGGATTTCGTGCGCGACGAAGCCTGCCTGTTCGGCCAGCCGCTGGCCGAGGGTGAGCGGCCGGACAGCGTGCTGATCGGCGATTCCCACGCCATCGCGCTGATGGGCTTCATGGAAGTCTTCCTGGAGAGCACCGACCTGTCCCTGTTGATGGTCACGCAGGCCTCCACGCCGTTTATTCCCGGTGAGCTGACGGAGCAGGCGTTCCCCGGCGACGAAGAGAAGATCGTGCGCAACCGGGCCCTCACCGAGTACCTCAAGCAGGAGCCGATGACGGTGTTTATCTCGGCCTGGTGGAACTCCTACCTGCGGTCGACGGACTTCCACGACTACTTCGTGGCCACCATCGACTGGCTACTCGACCAGGGCCACCGGGTGGTGGTGCTTGAAGGGGTGCCGGAGCTGCCCTCCGACGCGCACGCGCAGTGCCGCTTGAAGGGCCTGGAAGACTGCAGCATCGACGCCGCCGACGCGGCCGAACAGCGGCGTGACTTCAACCGCTTCCAGCGCGACGTGCAGGCACGCTTCCCAAGCGTGAACTGGATCGACCCGAGCCGCGTGCTGTGCGACGCAGAGCGTTGCCAGACGGTGCTGGACGGCATCCCGCTCTACCGCGACGAGAGCCATCTCAATTACATCGGCGCCCAGGAAATCGGCCAGGCGTTCCGGGCGCGCTTCGGCAACCCCCTGGAACCGCTTAAGGCGCCGGCCGCCGATAGCGGTACGCCAGCGCCTTGAGCGCCGGTTCAGCGGCCTCGTCGAAACCGGCCGCGCCCGCCAGCCGGCCTTCGAAGGTGGCGCCGGGCAGCCGCTCCGCCGCCTGCTCCCGCAACCAGTCCGCCGGCAGCCAGGGGGCGTTCAGGCACAGCAGCAGTTCCGCCTCCGGTGCCAGCAGCTTGCTCAGCCGGGCCAGCACCTTGGGGTAGTCCCGTTCCACCAGAAAGCTGCCCTTCTGGGCGCTGGGCGGGTCCGCCACGATCAGATCGTAACGGCCCAGGGCGTGCAGCTTCTTCCAACTGCGAAACACGTTATGCGGCAGATAATGCACCCGGGCGTCGGCGAAACCGTTGGCGTTCTGGTTTTCCCGGCCCAGCGCCAGCGCCGGCCGGGACAGGTCGATGTTGACCACCGAGTGGGCGCCGCCGGCCAGCGCCGCCACGGAGAACGCACAGGTAAAGCTGAACAGGTTGAGCACCCGCTTGCCCTCGGCGCGCTCCCGCAGCCAGGCCCGCCCCGGCGCCATGTCCGCGAAGAACCCCAGGTTCTGGCCGCGCTGGAAATCGAGCCGGTAGCGCAGGCCGGCCTCCTCCGCCCAGGCGGTCTCCGGCAGAGCACCGCGCCGCACCTCGGTGACCGCCGGCCGGCGGTGGCGGTGCTGGAACACCAGGGTGTCGCAACCCAGCCCCGGCAGGGCCTCGCCGAGGCGCTGCTCCAGCGCCGCCAGCGTGGCCGGAGGGTAGTCGTCGAACAGGGTCGCCACCAGCACCGGCGGGAACCGGTCCAGGGTGAGCCCTTCCCAGCCGGGCAGCGTCTTGCCACGGCCGTGAAAAAGCCGGTGGCGAGCGTCGCTCGGGGGAACCAGAAAGGGGCTGAGCAGGTCTATCGAATCGGGGGAAGGCATGCGCATCAAGGACCGATGGAAACCGGCGAGTATCGCCGCCGGGGCGCTTGAAGACAACCGCGCCGCCCCCATTTAACGATCGGTTTGACAACGTCCTTTTGGTTTTGGAGATCGACCTCAATGATGCGCATCGCGCTGTTCTTGCTTACCAACCTGGCGGTCATCGTGGTGGCCAGTATCACGCTCAGCCTGCTGGGCGTGAATTCCTATCTGGCGCAAAGCGGCACCGGACTGGATCTGGGCAACCTGCTGATCTTCAGCGCCGTGTTCGGCTTCGCCGGTTCGTTCATTTCACTGCTGATATCCAAGCCCATGGCCAAGTGGTCGACCCGGGCGCAGATCATCAAGCAGCCCTCCAACAGCGGCGAAAAATGGCTGCTGGACACGGTCCGCGAGCTGTCCGAGAAAGCCGGCATCGGCATGCCGGAAGTGGGCGTGTTCCCCGCCCAGCAGTCCAACGCCTTCGCCACCGGCTGGAACAAGAACGCCGCCCTGGTGGCGGTCTCCCAGGGCATGCTGCAACGCTTCCGCCCGGAAGAAGTGCGCGCCGTGCTGGCCCATGAAATCGGCCACGTGGCCAACGGCGACATGGTCACCCTGAGCCTGATCCAGGGCGTGGTGAACACCTTCGTGATCTTCGCCGCCCGCGTGGTCGGCTCGGTGGTGGACAGCTTCCTGCGCCGCGACGGCGAAGGCGGCCTGGGCTTCGGCTACTACATCGTGGTGTTCATCGCCGAGATCATCTTCGGCATCGCCGCCAGCACCATCGTCATGTGGTTCTCGCGGCGCCGGGAATACCGCGCCGACGTGGCCGGCGCGCAACTGGCCGACCGTCGTGACATGGTCAGCGCCCTGCAGCGCCTGAAAGCGGAGTACGAGGTGCCCAACCAGATGCCGGATTCGTTGGTCGCCTTCGGTATCAACAGCGGCGTGCGCCACGGCCTGGCCGCCCTGTTCCGCTCGCACCCGCCGCTGGACGACCGCATCCAGGCGCTCACCGAAAAACGCTACGGGTAGCCGCTAACCCGCATCGGTGGCGACGCGATAGAGCAAAGTGTCTTCGTAGCCGCTGATCACCGGCCAGAGCCCACATAAGGACCGGTCCAGCGCGGCGTCGCCGGTGTCCACCACCAGCGGGCGCCCTTCCAGGGTGCCCAGCTTGGTGCGGCTGGCGAGAATATCGATGCGGCCCTTCCCCAGGCGCCGGATCACCGCCGGGCTGAACTGCTGGTTGCCGCGCCCGAACAGATGGCCCTGGCCGCCGATCACGGTCAGTAACGCCCGGGCCGGGGCGTCGCCGATCACCTCGAGTATCCGGTCGGCGCCCACGTCCGCGGCCACCACTTCCTCATTGCGGATAATGTCCACGCCCAACAGAGTGTTGGGCAGACCCAGCTGTTCCATCACCACCGCCACCGTGGACCCGGAGCCCACCAGGTAATAGGTGTCCGGCTCCAGGGTGTCGATCACCCAGGCGGCGATCTCGGTGACCACCAGGTCCTCCACCTCGCGGCCGCCGCACTTCACCTGCTGCAGGTAGCGGGCCTCGGCGGGCACGTTCAGGTCGCCGTAGTGGCGCGCCTGGACGCGCCCGGCGCGGAAGGCCTCTTCGTCGATGTCGCGCACCTCGGCCTCGTGCAGCGCCACCAGGCCGCCGTCCACCAGCTCCGCCAGCAACTCGCCGGCGGCTTCCGGGTTGATCGCATAGACGGCGGAGTGCATCTTGCAGCCCGCCGGCACGCCCAGCACCGGCACGTCATCCTCGCCGAGCGCATCGACCAGATCCCGGGCGGTGCCGTCACCGCCGGCGAACAGCAGCAGCTGCGCGCCGGCATCGACCAGAGCGCGCGCGGCGCGGCGGGTGTCATCGGCTTCGCTGGGCGACGGCGGCTCGCCGAGCGAACGCGCCGGCAGCCCGGCCGCCCGACAACTGTCCTCGCCCATGGCGCCGCCCCAGGTGAGCACCTCCAGACCACCGATGCGCGCGGCCAGACCGGCCAGGGCGCGGGTCATGCGGTCCACCGCCATGGGCGTGGCGCCGCGCCGCAGCGCTTCCTCGCGGGTGTCGCTGCCGTCACTGCCCTTGAGGCCCACGGCGCCGCCGACGCCGGCGAACGGGTTGACCAGCACGCCCAGGACCAGGCGATTCTCGATGTCTGTCATAAAACGATCATGTCTCTTTATAACAATGGCCGGGACGCAACGCCGGAGACCTTAGCATGAGCTGCCTGTCCTATTCACAAACGCCCCGTGGCGCGGACTTCCACGGCGCCGCCGTCCTCGACGATCAGGGCCGCGAGATTCCCATCACCGAGGCGATGATCCTGCGGGCCTGTGAAGAGCTGGAACAGGCCTGGCGCTACCCGAAGCGTTCGACTCGAAAAGCAGGCTGACCAGCGCCCGCAGCGACGGCGCCACCTTACCCTGGTGGCGCCAGTGATGCAGTTCGTGGCGGGGCGGGTATTGCTTGCGCAGCCGGTCGAAGGCGGCGCCGGGGTCGCTCTCACGCAGGCTGCGCCGCAGCCGCTGGTCGTCTTCCGGCAGCCGGTGGGCGTAACGCAGCAGCGCCAATAGTTGGCTTTCGTCCTCCACATCCAGAGCCAGCGTGCGCCGCTCCGCCACGGCCGGCGCCGCCGGCGCCGGTTCCCCCATCCAGCGACACCAGGCCTCGTAGAGCATCGCGCTGCCCAGGCGCTTGCCCTCCACGCTGTAACCGGCGACATGGGGGGAGCCGTTGAACACCTGCTCCAGCAACGCCGGGTTCAGCCGTGGCTCCCCTTCCCACACATCGAGAAAGGTCAAAGGCCCGTCGCCGCGCGCCAGACGCCGGCTCAGGGCCTGGTTATCGACCACCGGGCCCCGGCAGGTATTGATCAGCGTTTGCTCGTGGTTGAGCGCCCGCAGCCGGGTCTTGTCCAGCAAATGCCGGGTGGCCTCGTCGCCGCCTTTGATCAGCGGCACATGCAGGGTGACGGCGTCCGCCGCCAGCGCCTCGTCCAACGACACCGAGGTCACCCGGCCGGCGCGCGCCAGCGGCGGGTCGCACCCCAGCACCTTCACATCCAGCGCGCGCAGCCAGGCCGCCACCAGGCCGCCCACATTGCCGAGACCGATCACGCCCACGGTGCTGCCCCGCAGCGGGCGCCCGTGGTGCTGGCTGGCCATCAGCAACGCCTGCAGCACGTATTCCGCCACCGCCCGGGCATTGCAGCCGGGCGCGCAGGCAAAGGCGATGCCCAGCCGGTCCAGGGCGTCCAGATCCACATGGTCGGTGCCGATGGTGGCGGACCCCACGAACCGCACCGGTGTATCGGCCAGCAAGGCTTCCGTGACCGGCGTCACCGAGCGCACCAGCAGGATGTCCGCGTCGCGCAGGTCGGCCCGCGTCAGACTTCGCCCGTCCACGCGGGTCACCCGCCCCAAGCGCTCAAAGTCATCCAGGGCGGGCATGTTTTCGTCGGCGACGATGTGCATCGGCTATCTCAGTCACGCAGCAAGGCGGTGGCGCTGTCGGCTACGGCGCCGGCATAGCCACCGCCGAACAGATTGAAGTGGTTGAGCAAATGATACAGGTTGTAAAGCCGGACGCGATGCTGAAAATCCGCCGCCCGGGGGTTTTGCCCGTAGGCCCGGTAAAACGCCTCCGGTACCCGGCCGAACAACGACAGCATGGCCAGGTCCACCTCGGCGTGGCCGTAGTACACCGCCGGATCGAACACCACCGGGCGGTCCCCCGCCAGGGTGCCCACATTGCCCCGCCAGAGATCGCCGTGCACCAGCGCCGGACGAACGCTCAGGCCCGCCAGCCAGGCCGGCACCCGCGCCATGACTCGCTCCAGCCGCTCGCCCACCGCGGCCTCCAGGCCCCGGTCACGGGCCCAGCGCAGTTGCGGCAGCAGCCGTTGTTCAACGAAAAAGCGCGGCCAGTCGGTGTCCGGCCTGTTGTATTGCGGGTTGGCGCCGATCCAGTTGTCCCGGTGATGGCCGAAGCGTTCACCCTCCACGCCGTGCAAGGCGGCCAGGGCACGGCCGAGCGCGGGCCAGAACGGCTCGCCGGGTGCCGCCAACGGCAGCCACTCCAGCAATAACGCCCGCCCTCCGGCCAGGTCGCCGTGATCCAGCACCTCGGGCACCCGGATCGCCTTGGCCAGCGCCGCCAGACCGTCCGCCTCCGCGTCCAGGGCATCGCCGTCGGGCAGCCATTTAAGAAACGCCGGTCGGCCGTTCAAATCGACTTGGAAGGTGGCACCGGTGTCGCCGCCGCCCAGGGCGTCCACCCGGCAATGCCGTACCGGCAGGCCGTGGCGGGCCGCCACGGCCGCCTGGATCCGTTCACTGGTTATCATGGCGCTATGGTAAGAGAGCCGGGGCGGCGCGAAAACCGTAAGGGTTCAGCGGCGGCGCACCTGATTTTTGCGGTAGGCGCCGGGCGCGCAACCGGTCCAGCGCCGGAACGCATGGTAGAAATTGGCGATGTCGGAAAAACCCAGACGGCGGGCCAGCTCCGGCATGTCGCAGTCACCGCGGCGCAACCGCCGGCAGGCGTACTCCATGCGCACCTGGTCGCGCAGGCGGGCGAACTGCGCGCCTTCGTGGTGCAGCCGGCGCTGCAGGGTGCGCGCGGTCATCTGCAACCGGTCGGCGACCAGATGCACGGTCAGCGGCCGCTCGCCGAGGCCGGCGTGCAGCTGCTCGATCACCTGGCCGGTCACGCCGCCGACCCGCCGCAGTGCCTGTAGCTTTTCGTCCGCGGTCCGTTCCAGGTCCCGCCGCCGCGCGGTATCGGCGGCGGGCAGGCTGTGCCCCAGCAACGCCGGGGAAAACACCAGGGCGTTGGCCGGCTGGTCGAACTGCAGCGCGCAACGGAAAAACGACCGGTACTCATCCAGCTCCTCATCGGGCGGGCAAGGATGGCGGAACGCCACCCGCTGAATCGGCATGCGCCCACCCAGCAGCGAGTGGCCCAGGGCCACCAGGGTGGCGAGCAGCAGATCGTTATGGGCGCGGGTGTGGGTAACGGCGAGCGCTTCGCCGCCGCTCACCGTGAGGGTGCACTGGTGTTCCCCGCGATGCAGGGCCAGCGCCAGATAGGGCAGCATCAGTTCCCGGTAACGCAGCAATACCAGCAGGGCCTGCTCCAGGGTCTCGGAGGCCGCCATCAAGGCGCCCAGCGGCCCCAGGTCGCGGTAGTGGTTGGCGCGCCCCACGCGCAGCCCGAACAACGGGTCCCCGGCTTGCGTAAAGGCGGTACCGAGTAGCGCGTCCAGTTGCGCGGAGGTCAGGTGGCCGTCGCCGCCGGCGACGGTATCCGCGTCCAACCCGGCCTGCTGGAACAGAGTCGCCCGATCCGGGCGGCCACGCAGGACGATATCAAGCAAACCGGGGGCCGTGCCCGCCGGCAGCGGTTGATCCACCATGAGGGTTCCTTTTGTTATTTTTTTGTCGACGCTAGGCAGAGGCGTGCCGGCGGTCAAGCAGACCAAAGGCGAATGGCCCGATTCAACCCGCGCCGGAACTGGTGGCGCGGCCCCATGATGGGTACTCTTACCCCCGTCACGAATACGCCCGTCACGAGGACCGCATGCTGAAACGTTACTTCATCGACGAAGTCACCGAGACCCGGGCGTCACGGCGCCAGGCCTTTTCCCTGTTCAGCCAGGTGAACGGCTGGGCGGACTGGTGTTCCGTGGTTCGCCATGCGCGCCTGTTCGGCGGTGAGTGGCGCGAAGGCGCCGCGCTGCTGTTCGTGGCCGACCTGCCCCGTCTGCCGCCGGCGCCGGTGGTGGTGCGCATCCAGGAATACCGCGAAAACGAATCCATCGCCTGGGGGCTGGAGCTGCCCATGGCCAGCATCACGCACCGTTTCACCTTTATCGACGATGGTGAGGGTGGCTGCCGGGTCCATCAGGAGGAGTGGTCCGAAGGGCTGATGACCCTGCTGACGCTGCCCGCGGGCCGCTTGATCCATCGCTTCGATCAGCGCTTCGCCCGCGAATTCGCCGCCATGTTCTAGGGATTCTTGATGACGTCTCGATTGTTTCGCGCCTATTGCCGGCTGGTTCTTCGCCATCCCCTGTTCTGGCTCGCCGCCGTGGGCGCGCTGTGCGCGGTGGCGGCCTGGCAGGCCACCGACTTCAAACTGGATGCGTCGGCGGAATCCCTGACGCTGGAAAACGATAAGGCGCTGGAATACTACCGGGAGATCGCCAAGCAATACGGCGGCAGCGACTTCGTGGTGGTCACCTACACCCCCAAGGATCGGCCGCTGTTCCAGCAGGACACCCTGCGCCATATTCAGGCGCTGCAGGACGAACTGAAAGGCGTGGACCGGGTCGGCTCGGTGTACAGTTTCCTCGACGTGCCGCTGCTGTTCAGCCCCAAGGTGGCGTTCACCGACCTGTCCGACGGCTACCGCACGCTGCGCGACCCGGGCGTGGACCTGGGCCTGGCCAAGCAGGAGTTCACCGAAGAGAACCCGCTCTACGAGGACCTGCTGGTCAGCGAGGACGGCGGCACCACCGCCCTGCTGCTCACCTTCGAGCGGGACGAACGCTATTATGAGCTGCTCAACCGGCGCAACGCCCTGCGCGAGAGCGAGCGCGCCGGCGAGCTGAGCGATCAGGAAGCGGAGCAGCTGGAACAGGTCGCCGCCGAGTTCAGCGACTACCACAGCCAGGTGCAGGCCCGCACCCAGCAGGAAGTCAGCGAAATTCGCGGCATCATGGACGGCTACCGGGACCAGGCGCAGCTGTTCCTGGGCGGCGTGCCGATGATCGCCTCGGACATGATCCGCTTTATCGAGTCCGACCTGAAGGTGTTCGGCCTCGGCGTGCTGATCTTCCTGGTGCTCACCCTGTTCCTGATCTTCCGTCGCCCGCGCTGGGTGGTGGTACCGCTGGCCTGCTGCGCGGTGACCGCCCTGGCGGTGACCGGCTGGCTCGGCTGGATGGACTGGAAAGTCACCGTGATCAGCAGCAACTATCTGTCGCTGCTGCTGATCATCACCATGTCGATCACCATCCATCTGACGGTGCGCTACCGGGAACTCCATGAGGAAAACCCGGACGCCGACCAGGCCTGGCTGCTCAAGGAAACCGCCGCCCACATGATGCGCCCGAGCATCTACATGGTGCTCACCACCATGGTCGGCTTCTCCTCGCTGGTGATCAGCGACATCCGCCCGGTGATCGACTTCGGCTGGATGATGACCATCGGCATCGGCGTCGCGCTGGTGACCTGCTTTCTGCTGTTCCCCGCCCTGCTCGCGCCGCTGTCGCCGGGCCGGCCGCGCCAGGGTCGTGACCTGACCCGAAGCATCACCCTCGCCTTCGCCGGCTTCGCCGACCGCGGCCGGTTACCGTTGCTGCTGCTCACCGGGCTGGCGCTGATCGCCGCGGTGTGGGGCATGACCCGGCTGACGGTGGAAACCCGCTTTATCGACTACTTCCAGGAAGACACCGAAATCTACCAGGGCATGCTGCAGATCGACCGCAAGCTGGGCGGCACCACGCCGCTGGATATCGTCATCGACGCCCCGGAAGAACAGGCCGACAACACCCCGCGCGCCACGCAACAAAACAGCGGCGACACGGCACAAAGCGCCGACGGCTTCGAGGCGGTGGAAGCGGATCCGCTCGCCGACGACGGCGGCGGCGCCGGTGCCAACGGCGATGACGGCTTCGGCGCGGTGGAGGACGACCCCTTCGCGTCGAACGGTGACGACGGCTTCGGCGAACCCGCCGGCGACGACCCCTTCGCCGATAGCGGCACCTCCGGCCAGGCCCGCGCCAGCGACGGTCCCAACCTGAAAGGCGCCTACTGGTACACGCCCCAGCGGCTGGACCGCATTATCGAAATGGAGCGCTACCTGGAATCCCTGCCGGAAACCGGCAAGGTGCTGTCCATCGCCACCACCTACGAAGTGGCCAAGAAAATCAACGAAGGCCCGCTCAGCTACGTACAGCTGATGCTGCTCGCCAGCTTTATCCCCGATGACCTGCGCTCCCAGCTGGTAAGCCCCTACTTGTCCGACGACGGCCGCCAGATCCGCATCAGCGTGCGCGTGGTGGACTCTTACAAGGGCCTCAACCGCAATCAGCTGCTGGAGCAGATCCGCGCCGACATGCTGGAAAAATTCGACCTGCAGCCGGAGCAACTCCACCTCACCGGCGCCATGGTGCTCTACAACAACATGCTGCAGAGCCTGTTCGACTCGCAGATCAAAACCCTGGGCTATGTGTTCGCGGCGATCATGCTGATGCTGCTGGTGCTGTTCCGATCGCTGCCGGTGGCGCTGATCAGCATGGTGCCGAGCCTGGTGAGCGCCGCCTCGGTGCTCGGCCTGATGGGCTGGATCGGCCTGCCGCTGGACCTGATGACCATCACCATCACCGCCATCACCATCGGCATCGCCGTGGACGACACCATCCACTACGTGCACCGCTTCCACGAGGAGCTGCCCCGCGACGGCGACTACCGCGCCACCGTGCGCCGCTGCCACGGCTCCATCGGCAAGGCGATGTACTACACCTCCCTGGTGATCATCGCCGGTTTCTCGATTCTGTCGCTGTCCAACTTCAACCCCAGCGTCTACTTCGGCCTGCTCACCGGCCTGGCCATGCTGGTGGCGCTGCTCAGCAACCTGACCCTGCTGCCGGCGCTGCTGATGAGCGTCAAACCCAAGCTCCGCGCCGGGCCCACCACGAACATGGCGGAGTAATAGCCCTGTGCGAGCGGGCCCCGCCCGCGAAAGGGTGGCTTTTAGCCACCCGGCGGGATGCCAGAGACTTTTATTGTTCCGGTGTTCGGTGCTCCGTATCCGGGACGCGGTGCAATGGTGGTGCCTTCCGGGATCGCTCAAGCCATCCCTGGCCGCTCTCATTTGGCCATCCCTGGCCAAATAGGTCCCTCCAGGCACCACCATTGCCCCGCTCACTGGGCAGCGGAACCGCCACGGGTCAGAAAAACCTCTCGGACCTTTCTACGAAGTGGGGTTTGTGACGGCGAATCTTCCAAGGAGCACCGGGATCGGGTGTGCCCGTCCAGGACCGTCTTTGGCCAGGGATGGCCAAAGTCGAGCTTACAGGGATGATGAGATGGACACCTCTTGCCAATACGGCGTCACGATGCGCCAAGATTGAGTTACCAAAACCAATCGACTACAAGAGGTGCCCACATGAACGTTACCTTGATCGGGATTGATCTCGCAAAGTCCGTCTTCCAAGTCTGTGCCGTGAATCAAGCCGGCAAGCCGGTCTTTAACCGGCAGGTGAAGCGCCAGCGACTGCTGGCGCTGCTCTTGGAATACCCAAAAGCCATCGTCGCCATGGAGGCCTGCAGCGGCTCCAACTACTGGGGACGCACCCTTCAGAGGCATGGCATGGACGTTCGGCTGATCCCACCCCAGCACGTTAAGCCCTTCGTTAAAGGCAATAAGAACGACCGCAACGATGCTTTTGCCATCACCGAAGCCGCGCAGCGGCCTCATCTGCGGTGTGTGCCCCCACGCACCCTGGCCCAAACTGACCTGATCCAGGCGCACCGGGTGCGCGAACGCCAGGTCAATCAGCGCACCGCCCTCACCAATCAAATCCGGGGCCTGCTCAATGAATACGGCATCGTGCTCCCTCAAGGACGCCGGCGGCTCCAGAGCGCCTTGCCGGGTCTGCTTGAAAATGCCGACAACGAGCTGACCCCCGAGGCCCGGGTGCTGCTTGAAGAGCTGCTGATCGAGTGGCACCAACGCGATGCGGCCATCAACCGGCTCGACCGGCGTATTGACCGGCAGGCCAAAGGCAGCGACGCCGCCCAGCGTCTGATGACCGTTAAAGGCATCGCCGAGAAGACCGCCACCGCTCTCGTTGCCCACGCCGGTGACGGGCGCGCCTATCGCAATGGCCGAGAGCTGGCTGCCAATCTCGGTCTTGTGCCTCGCGAGCACTCCAGTGGCGGCAAACAGAACCTCGGAGGCCTGACACGGCGCGGCAACACGTATCTACGACGAATGCTGATCCAGGGTGCTTGGTCAGTCCTGCGCAATGCCCACAGGAATCACGACCGGCTGTCGTGTTGGGCCCGCCAAGTCGCAGAGCGACGCGGTAAGCATAAGGCCGTCGGCGCCATTGCCAACAAGATGGCCCGTATTAGCTGGGCCTTGATGTATTACCAACAGAGTTACCGGTCCGCCTGAGCCGACCACTTCAGGCCACACCAGGAGGCTGCGAGCGCTTCCATGAGCAATGGGTTAAACCGGCCTCGGGCAACGCCGACAAGTACACGGGTCCAGAACCCGTAGGGACGATAGGCAACCGAGGCGCGGTTCTCATGAGGGCCAGGGCCGTCTATAAATCGGCCCAACCAACAGGCCGGATAGACGTACGCAGTTTAATCTCCCTTGCTCACTGAGCCATCGCAGACAAGCAACACTTGCAAGAGGTGTACATAGACGTACTCGCGGCGTTCCCGGAAGGGCAATAACACAGACCCGCGCCCCCGGCTGGAGAGAACTTTCCCGTAGCCTCGGGAGGTGCGTTTATTGTCTATCCGCCGGACCATCAAAAAGCAGCGGTACCGCTTCCTGATCTCTGTCCTCGCCGAACCGGTAGCAGTCGTCGAGCGCCAGAACGTAGTACTCCAGGCCCCGCTGGGCGGCGGCGAAGGCGCGCTGGCGGGCGGGTTGGTCCGTGGCCAGGCGCTTGACCAGCTCCATGGCCTCGTGGGGGTGGGCGTCGTCGTAGCTGGCGTGGGCGCGCAGCCAGGCCATGGTGTGGCGGTTGATGTTGGCGCTGCCTTGCTCGGCGTAGTGCTTCATGCCGCTGACCACACGCTGGCTCCATTCGCCGGTGGCCCATTCGATGGCCAGGTTGGTGGCGGCGATGCTCTCTTCCAGGGTGCCCTGGTGGCCGGTGGCCCACAGGAACTGGTTGACCGCGTCCATGGCCGCCGGTGGACGGGTGCGTTCCAGGCGTTCGGTGTCGAGGCCGAAGCCGGCGGCCCAGTCCTGGTACCAGTAGGCGTGGCGCTGCTCGATCTTGATGTTGCCGATCAGCCAGTTTTTGGTCTCTTCGTGGCCGGGGTACAGGCCGGGCCGGGTTTTCGCCAGGGCCAGGCCCATGTATTTGGGGAAATTCTCCACCAGCGGGTAGAAGTGCAGCAGCGCGTCGCGGAAGCGGCCCAGGGAGAGCGAGCCGTCGCCCATTTCCACGAACAGGGGATGGCGGGCGACGCGGTCCTTGAGCGGCACCAGGGCGTCCCAGAACCGTTGTGCCCAGGGGGCGTGTTCGGTGAGCGTCAGCGCTTGCTTGTAGCGGGCCACGGCCATGCTGTTCTCCTTGTTATTCAGCGTGCCAGCCAAGAGCCTACTGCGCTCTCCGTGGCGATGCCAGCGACGCCAGCGACGCCAGCACGGCGCGGCGACGGCGCCGCAGGGCGGCCAGGTCGGCGGCGCCGGGGGCGCCCTGGTCCCGGTAGGCGAGATGCTCGAACAGGCGGCGCCAGTGCCCGGCGGCCCCGGCCGCGGACGGCCAGCGCCGGGTCACCGCCGCTTCCAGCTGGGCGGCGGAGACCGTGTCCGGGGCGCGCAGGCCGCGCTGGGCCAGGGCGCGGTGCAGGCGGGCGAACTCGCGCTCCAGGGGGCTGACCGGGGTGTCCCGGCGGCGGCTGAGCACCAGCAGCCCGAGCACGGCGCTGAACACCAGCACCACGCCGAGCAGCGCCAGCCCGACACGCAGCGGCGTTACCGCGCCGAGCAGGCGCTCCAGCAGATCGCGCTGGGACTGCTGGCGATAGCCGAGCACCCATTTCTGCCAGTTGAAGTCCACGTAGTCGGCCCACTGCTGCAGCTGGAACAGCACCGGCAGGCGGTTGAGGCCGTCGAAGTCACCGCCGGCGCCGTCGGCGGCGCTGTCGAAGGCGCCGCGCAGGCCCAGCTCGACACGCTCCGGGGCCACCGCCGCGGTGGGATCCACCTGCACCCAGCCCTGACCGGGCAGCCACACTTCCGCCCAGGCGTGGGCGTCATACTGGCGCACCTGCAGGTAGTCGCCGGCGTTCATTTCACCGCCCTGGTAGCCGGCCACCACCCGGGCGGGGATGCCGGCGGCGCGCCTCAGGAAGGTAAAACTGGACGCGTAGTGCTCGCAGAAGCCCTGGCGGGTGCCGAACAGGAATTCGTCCACGGTGTCGCCGGCGATGCGCGGCGGCTCCAGGGTGTAGAAGAACGGCTGCTCGCGGAAATAGCCGAGCGCGGCCTGCACCAGGGCGCCGTCGTTCCGGTGGCGCTGCCGCCAGCGCTGGGCCAGGGCACGCGCCTGGGCGTTGCCCTCTTCGGGCAGGTCCAGCATCAGCCGCCGTTCCGCGTCGCCGAGGGCCGGCACCGCGCCGGTCACGTCCACGCTGCGCACGGTGTAACTGAAGGCGCCGTTGACCGGGCCGTCCGCCACCAGCCGAAAATCCCGCGCCAGGGCGTTGCCGTCGAAGTCGGTGAACGGCACCGCCAGGGCGTACAGCCAGCGCTGCCGGGAGGGCTCCATGATCACACGGTAGCGGTAACCGGTGCGGTCGGCGGCGGCGTCGATCAGGGCGCGGTACCAGTCCGGCGACGGCCCTCGGCCGCCGTAGAACAGCTGCTCCCGCTCCCAGCCGGGCGGACTGGCCTGGCGCCAGGTAGTGCCGTCGAAGTAGCTGTAGGTGAGGCCGCGCCAGTAGCGCTCCCGGGGCGGTGGCGGCTCGCCCTCGAACTGGACCCGGAACGCCAGCTCGCTGGATTCGGTGAGGCGGCTGACCTGCCCCGGCGACATGCTGTCGCTCATGCCGGTGCGCGCCTGGCCGCTGTCCAGCTGCATGTTCCACAGCGGCGCGATGCGCGGCACCAGCACGAACAGGGCGATGGCCAGCGGCAGCGCCTGCAGCACCATCACTGCCGCCACCGACAGGTGCTGGCGGCGGCGGGCGTGGGTGTCGCTGTAGTTGATGCCCGCCAGGCTGGCGGTGAGCAGAATCAGGCAACCGATCACGTAGAGCGCCATGGCCGGCCCGCGGTGGAACAGCAGGATGGTGGCGCACACGAAATAGCCGAGCACGATCAGCACATAGGCGTCGCGCTTGCTGACCAGCTCCAGGTATTTCAGCGCGAACAGGCTGGTGATCAACGCGGTGCCCGCCTCCGGCCCGTGCAGACGGCCGAAGCTGTAGAAGGTGGCGGCCACGGTGGCCACCAGCAGCACCAGGCGCAGGATGCGCCCGGGCAGCACCAGCCGCTGGCGGTCCATCAGGGCACGCCAGCCCAGCACCAGGGCGAGCAGCCCGGCCTGCCACAGGGGGCCGCCCCACAGCTGCGGCAGCGACGCGGCGATGATCGCCAGGGTGAGCCAGCCGCGGGCGTGGCTGGGGATCTGGTAGATGCGCGCCATCAGTCCGCCTCCGTGTCGCCGTGGCGGGCCAGCAGGTTGAGGGCCCGCAGACGCTGTTCCTCGCCCTGCCCCGGCGGCAGCTCGGCGCCGGGCAGCGCCAGGGCGAAGGGCCGGTTCTCGCGGCTCAGCCGCTGCACCCAGAAGCACAGGATCGACAGACGCCGCTCCACCGGCACGCCTTCCAGGCGGTCATAGCGCAACCACAGGCGGCCGCTGGCGGGCTCCTCGAACAGTTTGACGTTGAGCCCCCGGCCGCGGGCATAGCCTTTCCAGTCCACCTGGCCCAGGGAGTCGCCGGGCACATAGCCGCGCAGGCCCTGGAACTCCTCGCTGCCGCTTTGCCCGGCGCTGGCCACCTGGCGCTCCCGGTCGCCGCCGTCGGCGGGACAGTCGTGGCTTTCCTGAGGGCGCGGCCAGGCCAGGCAAACCTGATCCAGGGATACCAGCGACCAGCTGCGCAGCAGGCCCAGCGGGTAGCGGCTCTCCACGCGCAGACGCGGCGGTCGGACGCGGCCGCGCCGGCTGAGCGGCAGGTTCAGCCACAGGGCACTTTCCTCGCCGGGCTCGACGCTGATCTCCTGGGCCGGCTGGTCCAGCCAGCGCAGCCACAGCGCCCGGTGCGGGCGCCGCTGGGCGACCAGCACCACTTCCACGCTGCCCTGCCCGCCGACGAAACCGGAGCGGCTGGCGCCGGCGCGCAGGGACAGCCCGGACAAATTGCGGAAGGTGTGCAGAATGGCGACCAGAAACAGGCTGACCATCAGAAAACAGAGGCCGAGAATCAGGTTGTTCTCGTAGTTGATGCCGCCGAAAAACAGCAGCACGGACACCAGCAGGTAGAGAAAGCCGTAGCCGGTGGGGAAGATGAAAATGCGCCGCTGGTCGAGCTGCACCTGGCGGGCCCGGGGAAGCCGGCGGTCGAGCCAACGCTGCCAGGCTTGCTTGAGCACGGCGTCCCTCCTCAGGTTCGACCGACTAGTGGCGCACCACCGGCACGGTTTGCAGCAGCGCCTGGGTCATCGCCGACACCTGGCCCCCTTCGCGGGGCTGCAGCCGGTGCTCGGCCACCGAGGGCCACACCGCCTGCACGTCCTCGGGCAGCACGTAATCGCGGTCGTGGATCAGCGCCCAGGCTCGGGCGGCGCGCAGCAGGCCGAGGCCGGCGCGCGGCGACAGGCCGGTGACCAGACGATCGTCGGCGCGGGTGGCTTCCAGCAGCCGCTGCACATAGTCGAGCAAGTCGCGGGTGGCGCGCACCTTGGCCACATGGGCGATCAGTTTCACCAGGCCGCTGGGCTCGAGGATGGGTTTCAATTCGCGCACCGCTTCGCGCAGGTCGCCGCCGGCGAGCAGGGACAGTTCCACGTCCGGGGACGGGTAGCCCAGGGAAATGCGCATCAGGAAACGGTCGAGCTGGGATTCCGGCAACACGAAGGTGCCGGCCTGGGTCACCGGGTTCTGGGTGGCGACCACGAAGAACGGCGACGGCAGCGGCCGGCTGACGCCGTCCAGGGTGACCTGTCGCTCTTCCATGGCTTCCAGCAGCGCGCCCTGGGTCTTGGGGGTGGCGCGGTTGATTTCGTCGGCGAGCAGAAGCTGGCTGAACACCGGCCCCTCGCGCAGACTGAACTGCTGGCTATCCGGATCGAACACCGAAACGCCGAGAATATCGGCGGGCAACATGTCGCTGGTGAACTGAACGCGGCGGTAATCGAGGCGGAACACCCGCGCCAGCGCATGGGCCAGGGTGGTCTTGCCCATGCCGGGCAGGTCCTCGATCAACAGATGGCCGCCGGCGAGCATGCAGGCCAGGGCCAGTTTCAGCTGTTCCGGTTTCCCCAGTAGCACGCTGCCCACCTGGGCCAGCGCTTTATCCAAAGCCTGCATAACACCCCTTTTTTGGCGACACGCTTCAAGCTTTTATTCGAAGCCGAGCGCTTTGATGCCGAGCCCCAGGTCGTTCTTGAGATCGCCGACGTCTTCCAGCCCCACCGCGATGCGGATCAGATTTTCGCTGATGCCGGAACGTTGTTTTTCTTCCTCCGCCACGCGCCCGTGGGTGGTGGTGGCCGGATGGGTAACGGTGGACTTCACGTCGCCCAGGTTGGCGGTGATGGAGAGCAGCCGGGTGGCGTCGATAAAGCGCCAGGCGGCCTGGCGGTCGCGCCGGCCGTCGCTGTCTTCCACTTCAATGGCGATCACCGCGCCGAACGCTTTCTGCTGGCGCTCGGCCAGGGCTTTCTGCGGGTGGCTGTCGAGGCCGGCATAGTGCACCCGGGCGATGCCCGGCTGCTGCTCCAGCCACTGCGCCAGTTGCAGGGCGTTTTCCGAATGCGCCTTCATGCGCAGGCCCAGGGTTTCCAGACCCTTGAGAAACACCCAGGCGTTGAACGGGCTCATGCAGGGGCCGGCGGAACGGACGAACCCGTGGATCTCCTTGAGGATCTCTTCGGGACCGACCACGGCGCCGCCCAGGCAGCGGCCCTGCCCGTCCAGATATTTGGTGGCGCTGTGAATCACCAGGTCCGCACCCAGTTCCAGCGGTTTCTGCAGCGCCGGGGTACAGAAGCAGTTATCAACGATCAGCAGCGCGCCGTTGTCATGGGCCAGTTTGGCCAGCGCTTCGATGTCGCCCACTTCCGAGAGCGGGTTAGACGGCGTTTCCAGATACAGCAGCTTGGTTTCCGGGCGAATCGCCGCGCGCCACTGATCCAGATCGTTCAGATCGACCAGGGTGGTGTCGATGTTGAACTTCTTCAGATAGCGGTCGTAGATCACATTGGTGGTGCCGAACACGCTGCGTGAACTGATCACGTGATCGCCGGGCGCCAGCAAGGTGAAGAAGGTGCTGCTGATCGCCGCCATGCCTGAGGCCAGCGCCACGCAGCTTTCGCCGCCTTCCATGGCCGCCAGGCGTTGCTCGAAGGAACGCACCGTGGGGTTGGTGAAACGCGAATAGACGTTACCCGGCTCCTCGCCGGAAAACCGGGCGGCGGCCTGGGCGGCGCTGTCGTAAACGAAGCTGGAAGTGAGGAAGATCGGATCCGAGTGCGACATTTCATCGGTGCGCAACTGCGCCCAGCGAATCGCCAGGGTGTCGGTATGCAGGTCGCGGGGATCCGGTGTGTCGCTCATCATTACCTCGGTGAGGGCGGCGGTGCCGCCCCTGGTTCAGTTGGAGTTATGCAGGTCGATCACTTCGTTGTCCGCCAGGGCGCGGGTTTTTTCCCGGCTTTTCTTGGCGTCGTCGTTGCGGCGCGTTTCCAGATCGGACAGATACTGGCCGTCGATATTACCGGCCAGATAGTGGCCGTTAAACACCGAACAATCAAACTCCTCGATGTCCGCGTTGCCTTCCTGGCAGGCGCTGACCAGATCTTCCAGATCCTGGTAGATCAGCTTGTCCGCGCCGATCAACTGACAGACTTCGTCGTCGCTGCGGTCGTGGGCGATCAGTTCGCCGGCGGACGGCATATCGATGCCGTACACATTGGGGTATTTCACCGCCGGCGCGGCGGAGGCGAAATACACCTTGCGGGCGCCCGCTTCACGGGCCATCTGGATGATTTCGTGGCAGGTGGTGCCGCGCACGATGGAGTCGTCCACCAGCAGCACGTTCTTGCCGGAGAATTCCAGCTCGATGGCGTTGAGCTTCTGGCGCACCGATTTCCGCCGCTGCTGCTGGCCGGGCATGATGAAGGTGCGGCCGATGTAGCGGTTCTTGATGAAGCCTTCGCGGTATTTGACGTTAAGCCGGTTGGCCATCTGCAGCGCCGAGGTGCGGCTGGTGTCCGGAATCGGGATCACCACGTCGATGTCGTGGTCCGGCCAGACGCGCTCCACTTTTTCCGCCAGCTTTTCGCCCATGCGCAGGCGTGCCTTGTAGACGGAAATATCGTCGATGATGGAATCCGGGCGGGCCAGATAGACCTGCTCGAAGATGCAGGGCGTGAGCTTGGGCTGATCGTGGCAGGAGCGGGTGTGCAGCTCCCCTTCCGAGGTGATGTAGATCGCTTCGCCGGGGGCCAGGTCGCGCACCAGTTGGAAGCCCAGCGACGACAACGCCACCGACTCGGACGCCACCATGTACTCGGGGCCGTGCTCGGTCTCTTTCTTGCCGAAACAGACCGGACGAATGCCGCGCGGGTCGCGGAACGCCAGGATGCCGTAGCCGGTGATCATCGCCACCACCGCGTAGGCGCCCTCGGCGCGCCGGTGCACCGCGGACACGGCGTCGAAGATGTCGTCCGGCTCCGGGCGCAGCTTGCCCTTGCCGCGCTCGTGCAGCTCGTGGGCGAACACATTCAACAGCACTTCGGAATCCGAGGTGGTGTTGATATGGCGCAGATCGGAACGGTAGAGGTGCTCGGCGAGCGCCTCGGAATTGGTCAGGTTGCCGTTATGGGCCAGGGTCAGGCCGTAGGGCGAGTTGACGTAGAACGGCTGCGCCTCCGCGGAGCTGGAGCTGCCGGCGGTGGGGTAACGCACGTGACCGATGCCCATGTTGCCGACCAGGCGGCGCATGTGGCGGTTGCGGAATACGTCCCGGACCATGCCGTTGTCCTTGCGCAGGAACAGCCGGTCCCCGTCGCAGGTGACGATGCCGGCGGCGTCCTGTCCCCGGTGCTGAAGAACCGTCAAAGCGTCATAAATCGCCTGGTTGACGTAGGAGTGGCCGACAATGCCAACAATGCCGCACATTTGCGTATCCTCGAGCTAGCTAAGCTTAGCTTCCGCTGACGTTCATAAGATAAGCGATCAGATCCCCGGCGAGACGGCGGGTCCAGTCCTCCAGCATGGCGAAATGCGGGACCAGAAGCGACTCGCGCCACCAGGCATCCTCGCTGAACAGATGGTGGCCCAGGGCCACCAATACAACCACCACCAGGGCGCCGCGCAAGGCGCCGAACACCATGCCCAGCAAACGGTCGGTGCCACTCAGGCCGGTCACGCGGATCAATTCACCGAGCAGGTGATTGATCAACGCGCCCACTATCAGGGTGACAGTGAACAACAGACCGAAGGCGACGGCCAGGCGCAGGCTGGGCGTCTCGATGGAATCGGCCAGGAGAACCTCCAGGGCCGGGCTGAACAGGCGGGCGACGATGAAGGCCGCCACCCAGGTGAGCAGGGAAAACGCTTCACGCGTGAAGCCACGACGCACACTGATCAGTGCCGAGGCGGCGATGATAAACAGAATGATGCCGTCTGCCAGATTCATGAACACGCGCGTGGTTAAAACAGGCCCGCGATTCTATCAGAGCGCCCGGGGCGGGCACAGGGCTTTATCGGCCCGGAATCGCTACGGCACAAAGGAGCGCACCAGCCCTTCCAGGGCGAAGGCCTTGTCGTCGGCCAGCCGCTGGCGCAGGGCTTCGGCCCGTTCGCGCTTGATCTCCGGGCCCACGAACACCCGTTGCCAGGTGTTGCCATCCTGGCGCACTTCACGGTGATAGGCGCTGTAGCCGGCCTCGCGCAGGCGCGCCACCAGCGCCTGGGCGTTGGCCACGTCGCTGAAACTGGCCACCTGCACGGTGAAGCCGGGTTGCGGGGTGTCCTGGGCGGCGGGTTGCGGTGCTTCATCGGCTGAAGGCTCTCCATTGGCTGAAGGCTCTTCCTCCACCACCGGAGGGGCCACCCGCGGCTCCGGTTCGGCGGCGGCCACCTGTTGCTGCTCTTCGTCGATCTGACGGTCGGTGGCGGCCTGCTCTTCCTCGCTGACCACCGGGGCGATGTCCGGCTCGCTGATGCGCGGCGCTTCCGGGATCGACATATCCAGGGCCAGGCGTACCTGTTCCGGCGTGCGCAGTACCAGCGGCGCCAGAATCGCGGCCAGCAGCAGCAACAGCAGCAGGCCGATCACACGTTGGCGAGTTCGCAAATGCACCGCTAGTCTCCCTGATCCATGGCGTTCAACGCCTCGGCGACGGTAAAGAAAGAGCCCAGAACCAGCACCTGATCGCCGGCGCTGCTGTCCGCGACGGCCTGATCCAGCGCCGCCGCCACGCTGTCGAAACGGTGCGCCACGGCGCTCTCGGGCAGCGCCCGGGCCAGCCGCCCGGTGTCCGCCGCGCGGCTCACCGCCGGGCGCGCCAGATACCACTCATCCACGTCGGCGGCGAACAGCGCCACCACCGCTTCCACCGGTTTGTCGGTCATCATGCCCAACACCAGGCGCCGGCGGCCGGCGTGGGCGGGCAGCCGCCCGCGCAGCCGGGTCAATGCTTCCAGATTATGCCCCACGTCGAGCACGCACTGCACGCCACGGTAACGGCGCACCTGGCAGCGGCCGACGAGACCGGTATCCGCCACCTGGTGGGGGGCGTCGTCCGCCGGTGGGAAACCGGCGGCCACCAGCGCCTGGCAGGCGGTGGCCAGGTTGTCCGCGCCCAGGCGCGGGGGCAGCGGCAATGGATAATGGCGTTGCCGTTGGCCGTCGCGGATCGACAAGCGGGCGGCCTCCACCTGGAACTCGCGGCCGGCTCTCAGCGGCACCGCCTTGAGGCGATCCAGTTCGGCGTCCAGGTTGGCGGGGGCGTTTTCCTCCCCGTACACCAGGGGCCGCCCTGCCCGGCCGATGCCGAGTTTCTCCACCGCCACTTTTTCGCGGGTGTCACCCAGCCAGTCGGTGTGGTCCAGGCCCACGGAGGTGACCACCGCCACGTCCGCGTCGACCAGATTGACCGCGTCCAGGCGGCCGCCCAGCCCCACTTCCAGAATCGCCAGGTCGGCGCCGCTGTGGCGGAACAGCCACAGCGCCGCCAGGGTGGTGAATTCGAAATAGGTCAGCGCGGTGTCGCCGCGGGCGGCGTCCACCTGCTCGAAGGCGGCGCACAGGGCGTCGTCGCTCACCGGGCCGTCGGGCAGCGTGATGCGTTCGTTGAAGCGTTGCAGATGGGGGGAGGTATAGACGCACACGCGGCGGCCGGCGGCGGCCGCCAGGGCGCGGGTGAGCGCCACCACCGAGCCCTTGCCGTTGGTGCCGGCGACGGTGATCACCGGCATCGGCAGGCTGGCCGCGCCGAGCGCTTCGGCCACCCGGCGCACCCGCTCCAGGCCCAGCTCGATCTCACTGGGGTGGAGTTTTTCAATGCGCGCCAGCCAGGCGTCCAGGCCGACGCTCATAGTTCGGCGGGTTCGGCCAGCGGCGCCCCGGTCAGATTGGCGAGAATGCGGTGCAGGGTGTCACGCATGTGCTGACGCTCGACGATCATGTCGATGGCGCCGTGCTCGAGCAGGAATTCACTGCGCTGGAAGCCTTCCGGCAGTTTCTGCCGCACGGTCTGCTCGATCACCCGCGGGCCGGCGAAGCCGATCAGCGCGTTGGGCTCGGCCACGTTGACGTCGCCGAGCATCGCCAGCGACGCGGACACGCCGCCGTAGACCGGATCGGTGAGCACGGAGATAAACGGCAGACCCGCTTCGCGCAGACGTTCCAGCGCGGCGGAGGTCTTGGCCATCTGCATCAGGGAGAACAGCGCTTCCTGCATGCGCGCCCCGCCGCTGGCGGCGAAACAGATCAGCGGCGTTTTGTGTTCCAAGCAGCTTTCCACCGCGCGCACGAAACGCTCGCCGACCACCGAGCCCATGGAGCCGCCCATGAAGCGGAATTCGAACGCCACCGCCACCACCGGCAAATCGTGGAGCTTGCCTTTCATGGCGATCAGCGCGTCCCGTTCCTGGGTCTCCTTCTGGGCCGCCACCAGGCGGTCCTTGTACTTCTTGGAGTCCTTGAACTTGAGCCGGTCCACCGGCGCCAGATCGGCGCCGATTTCGCTCATCGGGCCGTCGTCCAGGAACATCTTCAGCCGCTTGCGGGCGCCGACGCGCAGGTGGTGCTCGCATTTCGGGCACACTTCCAGATTGCGTTCCAGCTCCGGACGGTAGAGCACACTGTCGCAGCGCGGGCACTTGCGCCACAGACCCTCGGGAATGGTGCTGCGCCGGGTTTCCTGCGGGCGACGCACCGCGGGGAGGATCTTTTCCAGCCAGTTATTGCTCATCAGTCGGACCTCGTACGCTCAGCGCTCAGCGTTTACTGTTTATCCATGGCGGCACGCATGTCGGCGAGAATCGCCGCCACCGCGGGGGCGATGCGATCCGGGGTATCCACGTTTTCGGCGGACTGGTTGACCAGCGCACTGCCGACCACCACGCCGTCGGATACCTGGCTCACCGCCCGTGCCGATTGCGCGTCTTTGATACCAAAGCCCACGCCAATGGGCAATTGGGCAAGGTTGCGAATTGTTTCAACGCGGCGCGCCACTTCCTCCACGTTGAGGCTGGCGGAGCCGGTCACGCCTTTCAGCGACACGTAATACAGGTAGCCGCTGGCGGCGCCGGCGATGCGGCTGATCCGCGCGTCGGTGGTGGTCGGCGCGATCAGGAAGATCAGATCGACGCCGCGCGTCTTGAACAGCGGCGCCACCTCGTCGCACTCCTCCGGCGGCAGATCCACCAGCAGCACGCCGTCGACACCGGCGTCCACGCAGGCGTCGGCGAAGCGCTCATAACCCATGATCTCCACCGGGTTCAGGTAGCCCATCAGCACCACCGGCGTGGTGTCGTTGTCGCGGCGGAACTCGGTGACCATGGCCAGCACGTCACGCAGGCCGGTGCCGGCGGCCAGGGCCCGTTCACAGGCTTTCTGGATCACCGGGCCGTCGGCCATCGGGTCGGAGAACGGCACGCCCAGTTCGATCACGTCGGCGCCCGCCTCCACCATGGCGTGCATCACCGGCACGGTGACCGCCTTGGTCGGGTCGCCGGCGGTGATGTAAGGAATCAGGGCCTTACGCTGCTGCTCCTTGAGAGTGGCGAAGCAGGCTTCAATACGACTCATATCCTTCCCCGATCTTAAAAATGAATGCCGTCGATTTCCGCCACGGTGAGGATGTCTTTATCCCCGCGGCCCGACAGGTTGATGACGATGTCCTGGTCGGCGTCCATTTGCGGCGCCAGCTTACGGGCATAGGCGAGCGCATGGGCGGATTCCAGCGCCGGCATGATGCCCTCGATGCGGGTCAGCTCGCGGAACGCGGCCAGGGCCTCGTTATCGTCGGCGGACACGTAATGAACCCGGCCGATGTCCTTGAGCCAGGAGTGCTCGGGGCCCACCCCGGGGTAGTCGAGGCCGGCGGACACGGAATGGGTCTCGATGATCTGACCGTTGTCGTCTTCCATCAGGTAGGTGCGGTTGCCGTGCAACACACCCGGGCGCCCGGCGCTCAGCGGCGCCGCGTGGCGGCCGGTGTCGATGCCGTCACCGCCGGCTTCCACGCCGTACATGGCCACGTCCCGGTCGTCCAGGAACGGGTGGAACAGGCCGATGGCATTGGAGCCGCCGCCCACGCAGGCGACCAGGGCGTCCGGCAGCTTGCCGGCCTGCTTGAGGCTCTGCTCGCGCGCCTCGCGGCCGATCACGGACTGGAAGTCGCGCACCAGCATCGGGTACGGGTGCGGTCCCGCCACGGTGCCGATGATGTAGAAGGTGTCGTCCACGTTGGTGACCCAGTCGCGCATCGCCTCGTTCATGGCGTCCTTGAGGGTGCGCGAACCGGAGGTCACCGGCACAACGTTGGCGCCCAGCAGCTTCATGCGATAGACGTTGAGGCGTTGGCGGCGGATGTCTTCCTCGCCCATGAACACGTGGCACTCCAGGCCCAGGCGCGCGGCCACGGTGGCCGAGGCCACGCCGTGCTGGCCGGCGCCGGTTTCCGCGATCACCCGCTTCTTGCCCATGTGCTTGGCGAGCAGCGCCTGGCCGATGGTGTTGTTCACCTTGTGGGCGCCGGTGTGGTTGAGATCCTCGCGCTTGAGCCAGATGCGGGCGCCGCCGAGCTGTTTGGTCCAGCGCTCGGCCAGATACAGCGGCGAGGGCCGGCCCACGTAATGGGCCAGGTCGTAGTCGAAATCCGCCTGGAACTGGGGATCGTCCTTGAGGCGCCGGTACATGACATCCAGCTCGTCGAGGGCGGCCATCAGGGTTTCGGAGACGAAGCGTCCGCCGAAGCGTCCGAAATGACCGTTCTGATCGGGAAATGCCTTGTAATCGGGCCCACTGCTTTCAGAAGACTGTGTCACCGAATGCTCCTCGTCATGGTGCCTGCCAGTTTGAATAAAGGGGTCAGCCGCGCGCCGCGCGTATGAACGCGCTCACCGCGCCGGGGTCCTTGATGCCGCCCTGCCGGCGGCCGTCGACGCCGAGGACCTCCACGCCGCCGCTCACGTCCACGGCCCAGGGCCGTACCCGCCGCACCGCCTCGGCCACGTTGGCCGGGTCCAGGCCGCCGGCGAGCACCAGCGGCAGGGAGGGATCGGCGGGCAGCCGGTCCCAGTCGAACCGTTCGCCGGTGCCGCCGGGCACGCCGGGCACATAGCTGTCGACCAGCAGACCGCGGGCGCCGGCGGCGCCGTAGCGGTCCGCCTCGGCCCGGGGGTCCACCCCGTCGCGCATCCGCAGGGCCTTGATCCAGGGACGCTGGAAAGCGGCGCAGTATGCCGGCGATTCATCGCCGTGGAACTGCAGCATGTCCAGCGGTACCTGTTCCAGCAACGCGGCGATCTGCTCCGGCGGTGCGTCCACGAACAACCCCACGGTGGTCACGAACGGCGGCAAGGCGGCGACGATGTCGGCGGCCTGACGCGGGCTCACGTAGCGGGGGCTGGGCGGGTAAAACACCAGGCCGATGGCGTCGGCGCCGGCCCGCGCCGCGTGGCGCCCGTCGTCCGGCCGCGTGATGCCGCAAATTTTGACCCGGGGTATGTTCATTCGTTACCTATGATAACAGACCGTGGTGTTGAGGGCGTCAATTATGGGGCATCGGCACCGCCGCCGTCAGCCGCGTTCAGCGTGGTCAGCCACAGCGGGCCCAGCGGCGGACGCGGCAGCACGAACGGCTCCGGGTAGCCGATGTCGACCAGATACAGCCCGAACGGCGGCGCGGTGACGCCGCCCTTACGGCGGTCGCGGGCCTCAAGCACTTCACGGGCCCACACCGGCGGATGCTTGCCGGCGCCGATGCTCATCAGCACGCCGGCCATGTTGCGCACCATATGCATCAAGAAGGCGTTGCCCTCCACTTCCAGCACGATCAACGGACCCTGCCGGTGAATATGAAAGCGGCTGAGGGTTTTCACCGGTGACTTGGCCTGGCAGTGCACGCTCCGGTAGGAGGTGAAATCGTGGGTGCCGACCAGATAACGGCTTGCCTCGATCATGGCATCCACGTCCAGCGGCCGGTAGTTCCAGGTCACCTGGCGACGGAACAGCGCCGGCGGCGCGGCGTGGTTATAGATCACGTAGCGGTAGCGGCGCCGGTTGGCTTTGAAGCGGGCGTGGAAATCGTCCGGCACCGCTTGCGCCCACTGCACCGAGACGTCGTCGGGGAGAAAGCGGTTGGCGCCCATCACCCAGCTCTTCATGCCGCGGTCGGCGTCGGAATCAAAGTGGCAGACCTGGCCGGTGGCGTGCACGCCGGCGTCGGTGCGGCCGGCGCAGATCAGCGCCACCGGGTGGTTGGCCACCCGCGAGAGCGCCTTTTCCAGTTCTTCCTGGACGGTGCGCACGCCGGATTCCTGGGTCTGCCAGCCGTGGAAACCGGCGCCGTCGTATTCCACCGCCACTGCGATTCGCGTCATCAAGCCGTCCTAGCGGTCCGTAAAGCGAGCATTAAAAAGGGGGCGATACCTTAAGGCATCGCCCCCCGAACCGCCAGAGACGGCAACCGGCCGGTCTCAGCCGACGCGGGCGAGCAGCTCCTTGGCTTCGCCCTGCTGCTCGTCGCTGCCTTCGCTGAGCACCTCGTTGAGGATGTCCCGGGCGCCTTCAGCGTCGCCCATGTCGATATAGGCGCGGGCCAGATCCAGCTTGGTGGCGTTTTCGTCGGTTTCACCCAGGAAGTCGAAGTCATCGTCGTCGCCGAGCATGTCGTCGCTCACCTCACTGGTGTCCGCGGGCGGCGTGGCGGCCGTTTGCGGCTCGGGCTCGTATTCCGCCGCCGGCGCGTCGTCTTCACCGGCGTCGTCCAGTTCCAGATTCAGGTCGTCGAGGTCATCGGCGCCGGCATCCGGTTCGGTGCGCGGCGACGACGGCGCATCGTCTTCCAGGCTGAGATCGTCCAGGGACAGTTCCGTGTCGTCGTCTTCCAGGGACAGATCGGCCAGTTCGTCACCGGTGTCTTCCCCGGGCGAGGCTTCAGCCGGTGCCGGCGCGGGCTCGTCGACGCCGGTGCGGTCGTCGGTGAGCGACACATCCAGATCATCGAGTTCGAGGTCGTCGAAGTCGCCCAGGTCGTCGGCGCCACGCTCCGTGGAGGTGTCGCCATCGTCGTTGCCGGCGGGCGTTTCGGCGCTGTCCAGCGCGGCCAGCTCGTCATCGGTGAAGGCCACGTCGCCGTCGTTTTCGAAATCGTCCTCGAGGGAGAACGCCAGGCCGTCGTCTTCATCGTCGCCGGCGCGGTCATTGCCGTCGTCGAGTACCAGGTCGTCCAGCTCCAGTGGCGTCTCGTCGCGAAGCGGCCGGTTTTCCGGCTCTTCGTCCTCGAGGGTGAAGTCGAAGTCGTCCAGTTCCAGGCTGTCGTCCTGGTCGGTCTGTTCGGTTTCGGTCTGTTCCGTATCGGCCTGCTCGGATTGCTCGCGGCCGGCGGCGAACCCGGCCGCGGCGCCGGCCCCCGCCGCGGTGGCGGTGGCGGCATGGGAATAGCCGTCGCTGTCGTCCGGCTGATCCGACAGGTCGGACGCCAGATCCAGTTCCAGATCGTCCAGGGACAACTCGTCGTCGCCGCTGTCCGCGCTGGACGCGACGTAGGCGTTATCACCGTAATCGTGCTCGCCCGGATCGCCGCCAAGCCGTTTGATGGCGGCGTCCACCGCCGGACTGGTGCCGGCGAACGCGGTGGCCTGCTGGTGGAAACCGCGCTCGTCGTTGCTTTCGTGCAGCAGTTCCAGCAGGCGGATTTTCAGATCGCCGCGCTCCGGCGCCTGATTGATTTCATTACGCAGGAAGTCCACCGCCTGGGGGTACTGGCCGTAGGCCACATAGACGTCGGCCCGCTCCATCGGATCCATCTCGTCATCGGCGAGATCCTCTTCCAGGTCGGCGTCGTCGTGGGCGGCGGTTCCGGCCATCACCGGGGCTTCGAAATCGTCACCAAACCCGTTGTCGTCCTCTTCGTCGTGCTCGTCGCCGGCCGCGTTTTGACGGCGGCGCAGCGCCAGCAACAACAGAAGCAGCAAAACCGCCAGAGCGGCGCCCACCTACAGCAGGTTGTCGCGAATCAGGCCGACGATACCGCCGCCGCTGTCCGCCTGATCGGCGTTGGCCGGGCCGGAGCCCGACTGATCCGCGGAGGCCGGTTCCGGCTTTTCGGGCGGGGTCACGGTGGCGGTGCGGTCATCACCGCCGCCGCCCTGATCCGGCGACGGCCCGTCGCCGCCGCCGTTATGGCCCGGCGCGCCCAGCGCCGGTGCCGCGTCGTCGTCATCGCCAGCCGCGCCCGGCTGGTCGCCGGCGGCGTCGGCGCTATCGGTGCCGTCCGTATTTTCGGCGCCGCCGCTGTCCGCGCCGCCGGTGTCGGCGGTCATGTCGGGGGCGCTGTCCGCCGCCGGCTCGGGCTCTTCCAGCAGTGACGGGTCCACGTCCAGGTCCTGCTCTTCACGCAGCCGGCGCAGTTCCGCCTGCAGCGCGGCGATCTTCTCGCTGCGCATTTCCAGCAACTGCTGGCTGGTGCTGACCTGCTCGTCCAGCGCGTCCAGCCGGCTGCGCAGCTCGCTGTTTTCGCGGTTCAGGCGGTCCAGATTTTCATCGCGGATCGCCAGCTCGTTCTGCAGCGCGGCGGTATCGGCGTCGCCACTGCGGCCGCCGGTTGCGTCGCCGTCGCGCACGCCGCCCTCGCTGTCCGGACTCACCAGAGTGACCTGGCCCTGACCGTCGTCACCGCCGGCGACCTGATCACTGCGGTCGCGGCCGGTGGCGTCGATCGGCGCCCGCTGCGGCTGGCCCGCCGCCGGCTCGGGGCGCATGCCCCGCCATTCGCGGTTCTGCGTAGCCACCCGGGACAGGGCTTCACGGCTGGACACACGGCGCACCTGCTGCTCGGACGGAATGCGCAGCACCGCGCCTTCGCGCACCAGGTTCACGTTATCGTTGATAAAGGCGTCGGGATTGCGCTCCTGGATCGCCAGCATCATCTGCTGTACGGACACATCCGGGCTCGGGCGCTGCTGCCGGGCGATGCGCCACATGGTGTCGGATGCCCCGACCCGGTAAGTGCCGCTGTCACGTTCGGCCACTTCGCCGGCGCCGTCGCCGGGAGCCTCCGAGGGGGCCGGGCGGGTTTGCGGGCGCGTGGCCGGTTCGGCGGGGCGCTGGCGGGCCGGCTCGGAAGCGGGCTCGGGCCGGGTGGCCGGGCGTGGCGAGGGTTCGGAAACCGCGGGCTGCAGGCTGTCGCCGTCGTCCGCGTAGCTGGGCGGATCCAGCAGAACGGTGTATTCCCGCATCAGGCGGCCGGTGGGCCAGAGGAATTCCACCAGGAAATTAAGATAGGGTTCGCGTACCGGCTGACGGGAGCGGATGTGCAATACGCCGCTGTCGCCGCTCACGTCCACTTCGAACTTCAGATCGTTGAGGAAGTAGCCGCGGTCCACACCGGCGGCGTCGAACGCCTCCTGCGTGGCCAGGTTGGCGAGAATTTCGTCCTCGGACAGGCCGCCCAGATCGTGCAGTTCCACGGTCATGTCCAGCGGCTCGTTCAAATACGAGTTCAGCTCGTACTCACCCACCCCCAGTGCAGCCGCCAGCCCGGGCGCCATGGTCGCCAGAGCGATAAAGCCTATCCCAAGTTTTCGGAGCATTGATCGAACCCTTTACTTATTATCTTTCCCCGCCCTCTCAGCCGGCAGGCCGCCAAAATTATCCCGATGCGGTCTTTGAATGCCAAGAATCGCTATCGTGATTGTGCAGGAAATTACACCGGACACCTAGAAACTGCGTCACATAATCTCGGTAAGTATCCATTACAGATAGTCTTTTAGCAACTTCTCGACCAGCAGCACCGCGTTGTAGGCGGCGCCGGTTTTAATATTATCGGCCACCGTCCAGAAGCTTAAATCACCCTGCCCGTCGATGTCCTCGCGAACCCGTGCAATTCGCACGCCCAGGTCGGCGCGGATCTGCCGTACCGGGGAGGCGCCGTCGGCTTCGTCGTCGGCGTCCATTTGCAGCCCGGGGGCGTCCTGCCAGCAGGCTTCGGCCTGCGCCAGGGTGATCGGCATGGTGCCCTGCACCACCACGGTTTGAGACAGGCCGTGGAACACCGGCACCTGGACACAGCTTACGTCCACCGCCAGTTGCGGCTGGCCCAGAACCCGGCGCGCCTCCAGCATAAGTTTCAGCTCTTCGCTGGTGTAGCCGTTATCCTGACGGCGGCCGGCCATCGGCAGCATATTAAAGGCGTACTGGGACTCCGGCCCTTCGCTGGCCTCCAGGCCGTTCAACAGCCGCGCGCTCTGGCGCGCCAGGCGCTCCACGCCGACCCGTCCGGACGACGACGCACTCTGCATCTGCGTCACCGTGACCCGGGTCAGATCGCCCAGCGCCATCAGCGGTTTCAGCGCCAGCAGCAGCTGCACCGTGGCGGCGTCGGCGGCGGCCACGATGTTGCGTTCGCGGGCGGCGCCGAGCTGTTCGTCGTTGACCCCGGCGACCAGCAACGGCACGTCGGGCTCATAGCGGAACGCCGGCGACAGATCCAGCACCAGCGCGCCGGCGTCGGCGGCGCGCGGTGCCAGTTCCTGGGACACCGCCGCGCCGGCGGCGAACACCGCCAGCTGCACCCGTGAGAAATCGAAGTCCTCGGCTTTCCGTACCTGCAGGGATTTTTTTCCCACGCGCAGGCTTTTGCCTTCGCTGTTTTCCGAGGCCAGAACGAACAACTCGCCCACCGGCAGATCCCGATGGGCGAGTTGTTCGAGAATGGCCTCGCCCACCAGACCGGTGGCGCCCACCAGGGCGAGGTCAATACTCATCAGTGCTCCAACAAAATGCGCAGCATGCGGCGCAGCGGTTCCGCGGCGCCCCACAACAGCTGGTCGCCGACGGTGAAGGCGTTCAGGTATTCACCGCCCATGTTCAGTTTGCGCAGGCGCCCGACGGGTACCGTCAGGGTGCCGGTCACCGCCGTGGGGGTGAGGTCGCGCAGGGTGGCTTCCTTCTCGTTGGGGACCACTTTCACCCAATCGTTGGCCTGGCCGATCAGATCATAGATCTCATCCAGCGGCACATCCTTCTTGAGCTTCACGGTCAGCGCCTGGGCGTGGCAGCGCATGGCGCCGATGCGCACGCAAGTGCCGTCCAGGGGAATCGGGTGGTCGCCACGGCCAAGAATCTTGTTGGTCTCGGCCTGAGCTTTCCACTCTTCCTTGCTCTGACCGTTTTCCATTTCCTTATCGATCCACGGCAGCAGCGAGCCGGCCAGCGGGAAACCGAAGTGTTCACTGGGCAGACCCTGCCCGCGCATAGTGGCGGCCACCTTGCGGTCGATGTCCAGAATCGCGCTGGCCGGGTCGGCCAGTTCCGAGGTCACGTCGCCGTGGATGGCGCCCATCTGGGCGATCAGCTCACGCATGTGCTGGGCGCCGGAGCCGGACGCGGCCTGGTAGGTCTGGGCGCTGGTCCACTCCACCAGGTCGGCGTTGAACAGGCCGCCCATGGCCATCAGCATCAGGCTCACGGTGCAGTTGCCGCCGACGAAGTCACGGGTGCCTTTGTCCAGCGCCTGATCGATCACCTTGCGGTTGACCGGGTCCAGCACGATGACGCTGTCGTCGGACATGCGCAGCGCCGAGGCGGCGTCGATCCAGTAGCCTTTCCAGCCGGCTTCGCGGAGCTTGGGGTACACCTCGTTGGTGTAATCGCCGCCCTGGCAGGTGACGATCACGTCCAGGGCTTTCAGTTCGTCCACGCTCTTGGCGTCGCCCAGGGGCGGAATGTCCTTGCCCACGTCCGGGCCGGGCTGGCCCACCTGGGAGGTGGAAAAGAACACCGGTTCGATGTCCTGGAAATCATTTTCCGCGCGCATGCGGTCCATCAATACGGAACCGACCATGCCGCGCCAGCCGATAAAACCGACTTTATTCATTGAGACGAATCTCCTGAAAGGCCGTTGCCCTTCTCTATGAATGGATTACTGCGTTTAAAACCGCTCTTCAGCGGGGCTCAGACGCCGGCCAGTGCCTCGGCCACGGCGGAACCCATTTCCCCGGTGCTGACTTTCCGGGTGCCCTCGGTGTAAATATCGCCGGTCCGCAGACCTTGATCCAGGACCTTTTCCACCGCCGCTTCAATGGCGTCCGCCACATCGTCGCGCTGCAGGCTGTAACGCATCAACATGGCCAGCGACATAATCGTGGCGAGCGGCTTGGCGATGCCCTGGCCGGCGATGTCCGGCGCGGAACCGTGGCAGGGCTCGTAGAGACCTTTGCGGTTTTCGTCCAGGGACGCGGAGGGCAGCATGCCGATGGAGCCGGTGAGCATGGCGGCTTCATCGGAGAGGATGTCACCGAACAGATTACCGGTGACGATCACATCAAATTGTTTGGGCGCGCGCACCAGCTGCATGGCGGCGTTGTCCACGTACATGTGAGAGAGCTCGATCTCCGGGTAGGCCTTGGCTTCCTCGGTGACGACTTCTTTCCACAGTTCGGTGACTTCCAGCACATTGGCCTTGTCCACTGAACAGACGCGCTTGCCGCGCTGCATGGCCAGGTCGAAAGCAACCCGGGCGATGCGCTTCATTTCCGACTCGGAATACACGTAAGTGTTGAAGCCGACACGCTCGCCGTTCTCTTCCTTGATGCCGCGCGGCTGGCCGAAATAGATGCCGCCGGTCAGCTCGCGGACGATCAGAATGTCGAGGCCGGAGACCACTTCCGGCTTGAGGCTGGACGCGTCCGCCAGCTGCGGAAACAGAATCGCCGGACGCAGATTGGCGAACAGGCCCAGCGACGAGCGCAGGCGCAGCAGGCCGCGCTCGGGCCGCTTATCGCGTTCAATGTTGTCCCACTTGGGGCCGCCGATGCTGCCGAACAGAATGGCGTCGGCGGCGCGCGCCTTGGCCAGGGTGCTCTCGGGCAGCGGATCCCCTTCGGCGTCATAGGCGGCGCCGCCCACCAGGGCGTGGTCCAGCTCGATATCCAAGTCGAACCGTTTCTGCGCCGCCTTCAGCACGCGCAGCGCTTCGTCGACGATTTCCGGGCCGATACCATCGCCCGGCAACACCAGGATACTGCTCATTCACTTTCCTTAAACGTTGGGTTCACCCCGTTCAGAACAGGGTCTCGTCGTAGACGTTCATCACGCCGCTGCCCTGGGGCACCAGCACCGCGCTGTAGCGCTTGTCGCCCTCGCCTTCATCGACCAGGATCCGGTAATCACGGCCGGGCTCGAAATCATGGCTCAACGTACCGAAGCGCAAAAAGCCCTGGTGGTCGGCGAAGATTTCCACGCTGTGCTCGCCGGGTTCCACGAAGACGCGTTGCTCGCCGCCCTTCTCGGCCAGACGCTCACCGTCCACCTTGAAAATCGCCACGGTGCTTTCACCGGCGCCGGGCATCTGCCAGCCGCTGCTCTCTTCGTTACTGCCCAGCTGGCTTTCGATGCTCAGCCGCGCTCTCGGGTCGTCGTCACCCGGCGGGTGGTACATGGCGGTGCGGGTACAGCCGGTGACCGCCAGGGCCAGGACCAGCAACAGGCCAGCGCTACGAAATATCATCATGCCTCCTTGTTTTATTGTTTTTGCGGCTCCTGGAAAATCCAGGGCTCGGCGGCCAGCCGGCGGCTTTCGTATTCACGAATTGCATCGCTTTGCTGCAGCGTCAGGCCGATCTCGTCCAGGCCGTTGAGCAGGCAGTGTTTGCGAAATTCGTCGATCTCGAAGCCGATGGCCTCGCCATCCGGAGTCATCACCTGCTGATTCGCCAGATCGATGGTGAGCTGGAAATCGGTGCTTGCCGCTTCGGCTTTAAAAAGCCCATCAACGGTAGCTTCCGGCAACACAATCGGCAACAGGCCGTTTTTGAAGCAGTTATTGTAGAAAATATCCGCATAGCTGGGCGCGATAATCGCCCGGAAGCCGAAATCCATCAGCGCCCAGGGGGCGTGCTCGCGGCTTGAACCGCAGCCGAAGTTGCGGCGCGTGAGCAACACGCTGGCGCCCTGATACTGCGGCTTGTTGAGCACGAAATCCGGGTTTTTCGGGCGCTTTTCGTTGTCCTGGCCGGGAAAGCCCTCGTCCAGGTAGCGCCACTCGTCGAACAGGTTGGGGCCGAAGCCGGTCCGCTTGATCGACTTGAGAAACTGCTTGGGAATGATCTGGTCGGTGTCCACGTTGGCACGATCAAGCGGCGCCACCAAACCGGTGTATTTCACGAACTTTTCCATGGTACCGCTCCTAAGCCGTCTGATCCGCCGGGGCGAGATCGCGAATGTCCACGAAATGGCCGGCCACCGCCGCGGCCGCGGCCATCGCCGGGCTCACAAGGTGGGTGCGGCCGCCGTTGCCCTGGCGCCCCTCGAAGTTGCGGTTCGAGGTGGAGGCGCAGTGCTCGCCGGGCTGCAAGCGGTCCGGGTTCATGGCCAGACACATGGAGCAGCCGGGCTGGCGCCACTCGAAGCCGGCTTCGATAAAGATTTTGTCGAGCCCTTCCTTCTCGGCCTGCTGCTTGACCAGGCCGGAACCGGGCACCACCAGCACCTGCTTCACGGAATCCGCCTTTTTGTGGCCCTTGGCCACCTGGGCGGCGGCGCGCAGGTCCTCGATGCGCGAGTTGGTGCAGGAACCGATGAACACCCGGTCCAGCTTGATGTCGCTGGTGCGGATGCCGGGCTTGAGGCCCATGTACTGATAGGCCCGCTCCATGCCGGAACGCTTCACCTCATCGGCTTCGTCGGCCGGGTCCGGCAACACGCCGTCCACCGGCACCACCATTTCCGGGCTGGTGCCCCAGGACACCTGCGGGCGGATGTCGGCGGCGTCGATTTCCACCAGGGTGTCGAACTCGGCGTCCGGGTCGGACACCAGCCCGCGCCAGTAGGCCTCCGCCTTGTCCCAGTCCGCGCCCTTGGGCGCGCCGGGACGACCGCGCACGTAGTCGATGGTGGTGTCGTCCACCGCCACCATGCCGGCGCGGGCGCCCGCTTCGATGGACATGTTGCACACCGTCATGCGCCCTTCCAGGCTCAGCGAGCGGATCGCGCTGCCGGCGAACTCGATGGCGTGGCCGTTGCCACCGGCGGTGCCGATCACACCGATGATGTGCAACACCACGTCCTTGGCGGTGACGCCGGGGCCGAGCTCGCCTTCCACGCGCACCTGCATGTTCTTCATTTTCTGCGCCACCAGGGTCTGGGTGGCGAGCACATGCTCCACTTCACTGGTGCCGATGCCGTGGGCGAGACAGCCCAGGGCGCCGTTGGTGGAGGTGTGGGAATCGCCGCAGACCACCGTCATGCCGGGCAACACCGCGCCCTGCTCCGGCGCCATCACGTGTACGATACCCTGGCGCACATCACCGATGCCGTATTCGGTGATGCCGAACTGGCGGGTGTTGTCCTGCAGCGTCTGCACCTGGATGCGCGAGGTGTCGTCGACGATGTCCGAGGCGTTGTTGAACGGCGTGGTCGGCACATTGTGGTCGATGGTCGCCACCGACGCGCCCGACCGCCACGGCTGACGACCGGCCAGGCGCAGCCCCTCGAAGGCCTGCGGCGAGGTCACTTCGTGGATGATCTGACGATCAATGTAAATCAACGCGGAGCCGTCCTCGCGTTCGGTCACGAGGTGGGCGTCCCACAACTTGTCGTAGAGTGTCTTGCCTGCCATAACCTGTTCTCCAATTGATAGCCACACCTTACGCAGGGCTTTTCGATAATTCCAATTCATAATTTTTATGTTTAGGATTCCAGAAGGTTATCTGAATTCCCGGAGGCGCCATCCATGGACACCCAAGCCCTGACCGCTTTCCTGGCGGTGGCGGAGAGCGGCTCCTTCTCCACCGCGGCGGAACGGCTGTTTCTCACTCAACCGGCGGTGAGCAAACGCATCGCCCAGCTGGAGCAGCAGCTCGGCACCCGCCTGTTCGACCGGGTGGGCCGGCGCATCCGCCTCACCGAGGCGGGCGAAGCGCTGCTGCCCCGCGCCCGCCAGGTGCTGCTCGACCTGGAAGACATGAGCCGGGCGATCAGCAATTTGACCGGCACGGTGTCCGGCACCCTGCGCATCGGCACCAGCCACCATATCGGCCTGCACCGGCTGCCGCCGGTGCTGCGCCGCTTTTCCCGCGAATACCCGGACGTGAAACTGGACATCCATTTCATCGATTCGGAGGAAGCCTGGGAAGCGGTGCTGCACGGCGACCTGGAGATGGGCGTGGTCACCCTGCCCCCGCAGCCGGACCCGCGCCTGCACAGCCAGGCGGTGTGGCAGGACCCGCTGGTGTTCATGGCCGCGCCGGAGCACCCGCTGGCGCGTCTCGACCGCGTGACCCTGGAGACCCTCACCGGCTACAGCGCCATCCTGCCCTCGCCGGTGACCTTCACCCGGCGCATCGTGGAAAGTCTGTTCGAGGAACAGGCGCTGACCCTGAACATCTCCATGTCCACCAACTATCTGGAAACCATCCATATGATGGCGTCCATCGGCCTGGGCTGGAGCGTGCTGCCGGAAACCATGCTCGATGACAGCGTGGTGCGCCTGAACGTGGACACCGCCCTGCCGGTGCGCCGCCTGGGCGTGGTCACCCACCCGGGCCGCAGCCGCTCCAACGCCGCCGGTGCCTTTCTGGATATTCTCAACAGCGGCGGTTGAGCAGCCAGCGCCACACCACCAGCGCCGCCACCGCCGCCGTGGCGGCCGCCACCAGAAAGCTGTCCGCGCCCCAGCGGGCCCAGTACAGGCCGCTGAGGCCGGCGCCCAGCGCCCAGCCGGCCCCGTAGCCGAGGCTGGAGTACAGCGCCTGGCCCTGGCCGGCGTGGGCTTCGCCGAAGGTGTCCTGCACCCAGGCGATGCTGGCGGCGTGGAAGCTGCCGTAGCTGGCCGCGTGCAGCAGCTGGGCGGGCACCAGCCACCACAGATCGGCGCCGCAAAGCGCGATGATCAGCCAGCGCAGCACCGCCAGCAGCAGGCTGACGAACAGCACCCGGGCCAGAGCGAAGCGGCGCATCAGCCGGTGCATGATCAGAAAGATGCCGACCTCGGCGGCCACGCCCAGCGCCCACAGCACGCCCACGGTGAACTTGCGGAACCCCAGGTCTTCCAGGTGAATGCTGTAGAAGGTGTAGTACGGCCCGTGGGACGCCTGCATCAGAAAAGAAGCAAGGATGAACGCCTGCACGTCGCGCCGGCGCAGCAGGGCCCGCACGCCGCCGGGCCGGGCACGGGGCTGCTCGGCGCCCCCTGAGGGCAGCGATTGCGTGGTCAGCCACAGCAGCCACAGCAGCGCGGACATCACCCAGGGCAGCAGATCGATGGGCAGATGATCCAGTGCCCAGCCCACCAGCAGCACCGCGCCGATAAAACCGAGCGACCCCCACAGCCGCACATGGCTGTAGCGGTGCGCCTGGTCGCCGAGCGTGCGCAGGGTGATCACCTCGAACTGGGCCAGCACCGCGTTCCAGAAGAAACTGAAGGTGGCGAGCAGGATCGCCATGCTCCACACCTGGTCGACCCAGAACACCGGCAGGAACGCCAACGCGGCGGCCAGGTTGCCAAGACGGATAATGCGCAGCCGGGCCCCGGTGCGGTCGGCCAGCCAGCCCCACAGGTTGGGCGCGCCGATCTTGGTGATCTGCGGCACCGCCATCAGCACGCCGATGGCGAACGGGCTGAAGCCCAGGTCTTTCAGGTACAGCGACCAGTACGGCACCAGGGTGCCGAGCAGGCCGAAGTAGAGGAAATAGAACCCGGACAGGCGCCAGTAAAACGGCATACGGCGCCCCTTGCTCAGAATCCGCCGGGAATCGGCGCCAGCGGCGGCGTCACGTCTCCGTTCTGGCCGCGATGGCGCAGGTAATGGTCCATCAGCACCAGCGCCAGCATGGCTTCGGCGATGGGCGTGGCGCGCACCCCCACGCAGGGGTCATGGCGGCCCTTGGTGACCACTTCGGTGGCCTCGCCGCGCAGATTGATGCTGCGCCCGGGGATGGTGATGCTGGAGGTGGGCTTGAGCGCCATGCTGGCGCGCACGATCTGCCCGGAGGTGATGCCGCCCAGCACGCCGCCGGCGTGGTTGCTGGCGAAGCCCTCGGGTGTCATCTCGTCGCGGTGTTCCTCGCCGCGCTGGTTGACCACCTGGAAGCCGTCGCCGATCTCCACGCCTTTGACCGCGTTGATCGACATCAGCGCCTTGGCCAGATCCGCGTCCAGACGGTCGAACACCGGTTCGCCCCAGCCCGGCGGCACGCCTTCGGCGAACACCGTCACCCGCGCGCCGATGGACGAGCCGTCCTTGCGCAGGTCGTTGATCAGCTGTTCCAGGGCCGGCACCTTGTCCGCGTCCGGGAAGAAGAACGGGTTGTCGTTGACGCTGTGCCAGTCGAACCGCTCGGCGCGGATGGTGCCGATCTGCTCGACGCCACCGTAAATGCGCACGCCGACACGCTGCTCCAGATACTTGCGGGCGATGGCGCCGGCGGCCACGCGCATGGCGGTTTCGCGGGCCGAGGAACGCCCCCCGCCGCGGTAATCGCGGAAGCCGTATTTCTGGGTGTAGGTGTAGTCCGCGTGGCCGGGCCGGAAGGTCTCGGCGATGTTGCTGTAATCCTTGGACTTCTGATCGGTGTTCTCGATCAGCAGGCCGATCGAGGTGCCGGTGGTTTTGCCCTCGAACACCCCGGACAGGATGCGCACCTGGTCGGGTTCCTTGCGCTGGGTGGTGTAGCGGCTGGTGCCCGGCTTGCGGCGGTCCAGCTCGCCCTGCAGGTCCGCCTCGCTGATCTCCAGACCCGGCGGGCAGCCTTCCACCACCGCGCCCAGCGCGACGCCGTGACTTTCACCGAAAGTGGTGACGCGAAAGCGTTCACCGAAACTGTTCCCAGACATAGTGCTCCTCAGGCGCCTCAGGCGGCGATAAACCGATCCCGGAATTCTAGCAGTTGGCGGCGGTCCAGCATGAAAACGCCATGCCCGCCGCGTTCAAATTCAAACCACAGGAACGGCACGTCCGGCCACAGGGCCGCCATGTGCCGGTCACTGTTACCCACCTCGACGATCAGCACGCCGTCCTCGGAGAGCCGCTCGGCGGCGCCGGCCAGCAGGCGGCGGGTGAAATCCAGGCCGTCGTGCCCCGACGCCAGCGCCAGTTCCGGCTCGTGGCGGTATTCGTCGGGCATCGCGGCCAGGTCCTCCGCGTCCACGTAGGGCGGGTTGGAGATAATCAGGTCGTAGGGGCCGTCCAGCCCGTCCAGGCCGTCCGCCTGCACCGCCGTGACCCGGTCGGCGAGACCGTGCTCGTCGATATTGCGCCGGCACACCGCCAGCGCCTGTTCGGAGATGTCGCTGGCGTCCACCCGCGCGTCGGGCAGCGCGTGGGCGCAGGCGATGGCGATGCAGCCGCTGCCGGTGCACAGATCCAGCACCCGGCCGACCCGCTCCGGCGCCAGCCAGGGCTGGAAGCCCGCCTCGATCAGCTCCGCCAGCGGCGAACGCGGGATCAGCACCCGTTCATCGACGAAAAACGGCAGCCCGCAGAACCAGGCCTGCCCGGTCAGATACGGCACCGGCACCCGCTCGTTGGCGCGCTTTACCAGCAGCGCCACATAGCGGTCGACCTCGTCCGGCAGCAGCCGCGCGTCGAGCATGCGCGGGTCGGTGTCCAGGGGCAGCGCCAGCACGTGCAGCAACAGCGCCAGGCATTCATCGCCGTGGTCGTCGGTGCCGTGGCCCAGATAGACCCCGGCGCGGCGCAGGGCGGATTCCCCCCAACGCAGACAATCACGGGGGGTCTTGAGGGTGGCCAGGGCCTGTTGCTGTTCGCGGGGTTCAATCACGTCTTGGCTCCAAACGGGCGCGAAAGAGTACCACATTCTGCCACAGGGGGAGGCCCGGCGCGCCGCCGGCGGCATCGTCACAGCACTGACATGCGCCCTTGCCATGCTGGTTCCGGCACTGAAACGTGAATACAGATGACATTATCGGGAAACCTGTTAAATTGCGCTTTCCAGGCAATCGAGGCTTTCATGCGAACTTGGCTCTTCAAGACCGAACCGCACGACTTCAGCATCCGCGACCTGCGTGATGCCCCCGACCAGATGACCGGTTGGGACGGCGTGCGCAATTACCAGGCCCGCAACCGGCTGCGCGACGAGATCCAGGACGGCGACCGGGTACTGATCTACCATTCCCGCGGACGCAATCCGTCGATTGTCGGTGAAGCCCAGGTGGTGTCCGGCCCCTACCCGGATCCCACCCAGTTCAAGCCTGACCACCCCGGCTTCGACGCGCGCAGCAGCGAGGACATGCCGCGCTGGTTCCAGGTCGACCTGCGCTTCGTGGCGCTCTACCAGACCCCGCTGAGCCTCGCCGACATGCGCGAAGTGCCGGAGTTCGCGGACATGGAGCTGCTGGTGCACCCGCGCCTGTCGATCCAGCACATCACCGACCGTCAGTACCAGCAGATCATCGCCCGCTGCGAGCCCGAGCTCGCCGCCCGCTCCCCGCTGATCCCCGCCTTTACCTAAAGCCCGAGCTATGGCTCCGTAGCCCGGTTCGGTCTCGGTGCCCGCGAGAGGGGCGAAGCCCCGGCAGGATCCCAAAGACCTTTCTCTCCAGAAAGCCCGCACCGGGATCGGGTGGGCCCGTCCAGGACACGCCACGAGTACATCCATGTAGGCTCGGCCGGGCGGCGGACCGCTTTGGCGATCCCTGGCCAAACACGGTCCTGGACGGGCCCA
>NZ_CAXPXK010000126.1:0-57258 GCF_964221125.1 Alloalcanivorax sp. | reverse complement strand
CGAGCCTACAGATACCGTCTTGCCCATCAACTGGTTCGGGCCACTCTCATCTCGGAGATGGTGTGGGCCGGCATCCCATAACACGACGGGTCGAAACACCGACCGCTTTTCAGTACTCCGTACATGATGTGGAGCAGCTTGCGCATGCAGGCCACGACGATCTGTTTGGGCCGCTTGCCGTTCGAGCGTAGTCGTTGCGCGAAGCGCCGGAAGACTGGGTTGTGCTGCTTGGCCACCATCGCCGGGAAATACAACGCCTTACGCAGTCGGGCATCACCCAGGCGCACCATCCCTGAACTAGCCGCTTGCCGCTGGCCGGAGCTGCGCTCCCCTGGTGATAAACCGGCGTACGCCGCCCATTGCTTGGCCGAGCCGAGCAGCGATAACACACTGAGTCGGCTGAGGATCTGATGGACCGTGGTCTCACCTACACCGGGAATACTGGCCAGCAAATCGCGCTTGTCCCGAAGGCCCGGGTGGCGCTCGATGTGGTCGCGAATCCGCTCTTCCAGCTCTCGAATCGCGCGCTCCAACCCTTCGATATGACCTTCGATCTCGTCCGCCACCGCCTCATGGGCCTCCTGAAGGCGCGCTCGTTCCTGGTCACGCATTCCCTTGAGGGCATCCAGGCGCCGGATCAGGGCAAACAGTTCCCGTTCCTCACGGGGACGTGGCTGCCAAAACCCCGGCTTCATTGCCTCGCAGAAGCGGGCAATCAACCGGGCATCTTGCCGGTCTGTCTTGGTTCGCGTCAGGAGCCCCTTGGCGAAGGCGTGAATCTGCGCCGGGTTGACGACACTTACCCGGTGCCCCTCATCGTGGAGGAAGGTCGCCAGTGCTTCCCAATAAGAGCCCGTGGCTTCCATGCAGGCGTGGACGTGGTCTGCATCGTAGCGAGCCAGCCACTCCAACAGAGCACGATGGCCTGAAGATGTGTTGGGAAAGGCCTTGGTCTTGAACTTCTCGCCCATGGACAAGGCCGCATCAAATTTACGCTTGCTGATGTCGATGCCGAGAATCCAAGTCGTCATTGTCGCGATCACCCTTGTTCATGCAGGCTCTGGCCGCAGAGGCCGGCCTTCGATACCGTTCGATCTGTCGAGCAAAGATGGGACATGGCGACTGATCTGTAGGGCAGGCTCAAGGCCTAGGGATTTACACAGTCTGACCATGCCCCTGCTCAGGCGTCCCTGAGCGCACCACTCATCAGTGGAGTTCGTCAAGATACAAGGGATGTACTCGTGGCGTGTCCTGGACGGGCCCACCCGATCCCGGCGCGGGCTCTCTGGAGAGGTCGTACTCAGTCTGGCCGCTTGGTAACGGGGAACTCGCAGAGGTCGGCGATCAGGCACTCGCCGCATTTGGGTTTGCGCGCCACGCAGGTGTAGCGCCCGTGCAGAATCAGCCAGTGGTGGCAGTCCCGCTTGAACTCTTCCGGCACGGTCCGCATCAGCCGCTGCTCCACCTCCACCACGTTTTTTCCCGGCGCGATGCGCGTCCTGTTCGAGACCCGGAAGATGTGCGTGTCCACGGCGATGGTGGGCTCGCCGAAGGCGGTGTTCAGCACCACGTTGGCGGTTTTGCGCCCGACACCGGGCAGTGCTTCCAGGGCGGCTCTGGAGCGCGGCACTTCGCCGTCGTGCTGTTCGATCAGCTGGTCGCAGAGTTTGATGATGTTGGCGGCCTTGGAGTTAAACAGGCCGATGGTCTTGATGTAGGTTTTGAGGCCGTCCACGCCCAGGGCGCGGATGGCGTGGGGCGTGTTGGCCACCGGGAAGAGTTTTGCGGTGGCTTTGTTGACGCCCACGTCGGTGGCCTGGGCGGACAGCACCACGGCCACCAGCAGCTCGAACGGCGTGGTGAAATAGAGCTCGGTGGTGGGGTGCGGTCGCTGTTCGCGCAACCGCCGGAAGATTTCGGTGCGTTTTTCGCGATTCATGGCGTCGGTTCGCTGGCGAAAAACGGACAGTATAACGAAGGGGGAACCGGGCGGCGACGCCACCCGGTGGGTGCTGGCGTGGTGCGCTTCCGGGGCGCCTTAGTCGGTCACCACCCGGCCGTTTTCCACCGGCAGGCGGGCGCCGGGTTCGTTTTCCATGCGCACGGTCTGGGTCTGGCCGTCGAAGCGGTAGGTGACGTTGTAGCCGACCTGTTCGCTGCGGGTTTCCATAATGGTCTGGCAGCGCTCTTCGGTGGTGGTGTAGGTGTTGCCTTCCTGGATGCGTTCCTGCGCCTTGTTGCCCGCGTAACCGCCGGCCACGGCGCCCGCGGCGGTGGCCACGTCCTTGCCGCTGCCGCCACCGAACTGGTGGCCGATAACACCGCCCACCACCGCGCCGATGGCGCTGCCGGCGATCTGGTGTTTGTCCTTGACCGGTTTCTGCCGCTGCACGGTGACTTGCTCGCAACGCTGGTTGGGTTCCTGCCAGGTTTTGGTGGCGGGCTCCACTTTGACCACTTCGGCGTAAGGGCCTTCGTCGTTGAGCGCCTGATAGCCGCCGTAACCGACACCGGCGACGGCCACGGTGCCTACCACGGCGAGTGCCACGGTTGCTGCTGTTTTCATAATGGCCTCCTTTCTGATTCTTGGCATGCGCCGATCACTGGCGCGCGCTTTAACGTAGTGGGCGCTATTTTTACCCGGGAAGCCCGGTGAAAGTTGTATAACGCTGTTAAAAGCGCCGTGCTTTTGAACCAGATCACTGGGGCTACGACATTAGAACGGCAACCGTGTTGGCCCGATCACCCGCTTTTCAGCTCACCTTGCCGGTGGTGCGTACCCGCCGGCTGGCGGTGGGCTGGTCCGCTTGCCGGGCCTTGCGGGCGGCTTTGAGGCGCCGGTCGATAACGTTCTTGCCGGCGATGATCAGCCCCAGGCCGATAAAGGCGCCCGGTGGCAGCACCGCGAACAGGAAGCCGGGGTAGTCCGGGAACACTTCCAGGCGCCAGCCGGAGGCGACGGGGCCCAGCAATAACTGCATGTTATCGAACAGCGTGCCCTGGCCGATCAGCTCGCGCATGCCGCCGAGAATCACCAGGATCACCAGGAAGCCGGCGCCCATCATGAAGCCGTCCAGCAGCGAGGGCAGCACCGGGTTCTTGCTGGCGAAGGCGTCGGCGCGGCCCAGCACGGTGCAGTTGGTGACGATCAGGGGAATGAAAATACCCAGGATTTCGTACAGCTCGAAGGTGAAGGCGCGCATCAGCATTTCGATCACCGTCACCAGAGCGGCGATGATCATCACGAAGGCGGGCAGCCGCACCGCGTCGGTGACATAGCCGCGGATCAGCGACACGGCGCCGTTGGAGCCCATCAGCACCACCAGCGTGGCCAGCCCCAGCCCCAGGGCGTTGACCACCGTACCGGTGACCGCCAGCAGCGGGCACAGGCCGAGTATCTGCACGGTGGCCGGGTTGTTGTTCCAGAGCCCGTCGAGGGTGATTTTCCGGTAGTCGGTCTCAGCCACGGCAGGCCTCCCTCATGCTGTCTGGCGCGTCGTCGGTGGCCGGTGCCTGGAACACCTGCTCTTTGTGATCACGGAAATAAAGCAGGGCGCGGTGCACGGCGCCGACCACGGCGCGCGGGGTGATGGTGGCGCCGGTGAAGCTGTCGAAGCTGCCGCCGTCTTTCTTCACCGCCCAGCCGGCGTCGTCCGGGTTGGTCAGGGAGCGGCCGTTGAAGGTGGTGATCCAGTCGGATTTGCGCCGTTCTATTTTGTCGCCCAGGCCCGGGGTTTCGTTGTGCGGCGGCACCGCCCGCACGCCCAGCACGCGGCCGCCGGTGTCCACGCCCACGATCAGATCAATGGCGCCGCCATAGCCGTCCGGGGCGGTGGCTTCGAGCACCACGCCGGACGGCGCGCTGTCGCGGCGGGCCCGGTAGATATGCTGCGCGCCGTTGCCGAGCAGCGGGTCACGCACTTCAATGCGGTCCGTGATCAGCACATTGTCGTGACGGTCGTCGGGCATCACCTGGGCCAGAGACGCGATCAGGGCGTTCTGGCGGTTGCACTCCACCCGCGGCAGGGTGGCCTGGTTGGTCAGCGCCAGGGCGGCGGCGGTGCCGATGGCGAACAGCCCCAGGATCACGGCGTTGCGGGTTATCGCCTGGCGGATCATGGGTTGGCCCCCTTGTTCGCCTTGCGGTGCCCGTAGGCGCGCGGCTGGGTGTAGTAATCAATAAACGGCGCCGACAGATTGAGCAGCAGCACCGCGAACGCCACCGCGTCCGGGTAGCCGCCGAAGGTGCGGATCACCCAGATCAGCAGGCCGATCAGCAGCGCGTAGATAAACCGGCCCAGGCGGCTGGTGGCGGCGCTCACCGGGTCGGTGGCGATGAAGAACGCGCCCAGCATGGCGCCGCCGGAAAACAGATGGAACAGCGGGCCGGCAAAGCGCGCCGCGTCCACCTGGTGGGCGATCAGCGCCGGCAGCGCCAGGCCGGCCAGGAACGCCACCGGGATCTGCCAGGTGATGATACGGCGCGCCAGCAGGTAGAGGCCGCCGAGCAGGAATGCCAGATTGACGGCCTCCCAGCCGGGGCCCGCCAGCTGCCCGGCGAGAATGTCGCGGCCGGCCAGGGCCTCGGCGTCGCCGGCCCAGGTGCGGAAAGTATCCAGCGGCGTGGCGCCGGTGAAGGCGTCCGCCGGCGCCTGGCCGAGGAACAGGGCAAGGCTGTCCGCCGGGGCGGGCGCCTCGCCGGGCGCGATCCACTGGGTCATCGCCACCGGGAAAGAGATCAGCAACAGCACATAGCCGATCATCGCCGGGTTGAACGGGTTCATGCCCAGGCCGCCATAGAGCTGCTTGGCCACCACGATGGCGAAGCCGACACCGATCAGGGTCAGCCACCAGGGCGCGGTGGGCGGCAGCGCCAGGCCCAGCAGCACGGCGGTGACCACCGCGCTCCAGTCCTTAAGGTAAAACGCCACCGGCTTGCCCCGGGCGCGCAGGAACAGGGCCTCGCAGACCACCGCCACCAGCACCGCCCAGAGCACGTTGAGCAGGCTGCCCAGGCCGAACTGCCAGACCAGCGCCGCCAGGCCGGGCAGGGTGGCATAGACCACCTGGCGCATGACGGCGCCGGTGTCGGTGTGCCGGCTGGTGTGCGGGGAAGGGGCGTTGATCAGGCTCATTCTTCCACCAGCCCCTGTTCTTCCACGGCGGTTTTCAGCGCCAGGCGGGTCAGTTGCGCGTGTTCTTGCAAAGCGTCCAGTTCCGAATTCAGGGTTTCCAGGGTGTCCGCGTCGGAGGTGTCGCGGCGCCGTTCCAGCTCGTCGGCCTTGTCGCGCAGGGCGCTTTCCGCCCGGGCCGCGTCCAGCTTCAGGGTTTTCAGGTCCTTGCCGGTGTGGGCGAGGATATCCGCCTTGGCCTGCTCCACCAGCGCGTCCAGGGCGTCGCGGCAGTGGTCCGCCTTGGCTTTCAGTTTCTCCACCTTGGCGTGCATGGCGGCGAGGGCCTCGTCGCTTTCCTGGCCGGCGCGCTCGGCCCGTTCCACCGCGGCGTGGGCTTCCTTGTACTGTTTGTGCGCCATGTTGTAGGCGGTTTTCAGAGCTTTCAGGCGCTTCTGGCGCTTGGCGGCGGCCTGGTCATCGCCGGCGGCCTTGGGCGCGGCCCCGGCGGCGGCCGGTTTCTCCGCCGCGGTGTCCTTGTCCTGCGTCGACGGCGCCGGCGCGGCGGGGGCCGCCGCCGGCCCCTGGGCCGCCTTGGCGTCGCGCAACTCGGCCTTCAGGCGGTCCGCCTCCGCTTTCAGAGTGTCGGCCCGGGCGCGTAATTCAGCGGCGTCGTCCGCTTCCTCGGCTTCGGCGGTCTTGGCGGCTTTCACCGCCGCCTTGTATGCGCTGGAGGCCTCGCCCACTGCTTTCTTCAGGTCCGCCAGGGCGGTGGATTCGGCGGGCGCCGCCGTCGGCGCCGGGGCCGCGGCCTTGGCGTCGCGCAGGGCCGCCTTGGCCCGGTCCGCTTCCGCCTTGAGGCTGTCGGCCCGGGCGCGCAGCTCGGCGGCGTTGTCCGCTTCCTGGGCTTCGGCGGTCTTGGCCGCTTTGACCGCCGCTTTGTAGGCGCTGGAAGCCTGGCCCACTTCCTTCTTCAGCGCCGCCAGCTTCTCGTCGCCGGCGCCGCTGTCGGTCGCCGCTTCCTGCTTCTTGCGGTTGGCCTCCAGACGGGCGCGGCGGCGGGCTTCCTTCTCCGCCTGTTCCCGCTCCAGCCGGGCCTGGCGCGCCTCGAAACGCTCCCGGGCGCGGTCCGCCTTGATCTGCTCGGCGGCCTGGGTGCGGATTTCCCCCTTGGCGTAGCGGTAGTACTGCACCAGCGGAATATGGCTGGGGCACACATAGGCGCAGGCACCGCACTCGATGCAGTCCATCAGGTTGTGGTGCTGGGCGCGCTCGAAGTCGTCGGTCTTGGCGTACCAGTAGAGCTGTTGCGGAAGCAGGTTGGCCGGGCACACCTCGGCGCAGGCGCCGCAGCGGATGCACGCCTGCTCCGGCGGCGGTTCCGGCAGTTCCTCGGCGCTGGCGGCGATCACGCAGTTGCTGGTCTTGACCACCGGCACGGAGGGATCGTGCAGCGTAAAGCCCATCATCGGGCCGCCCATGACCAGACGGCCGAGCCGCTCCTTGTCCACGCCGGCGTGGTGCAGCAGGTCGGCCACCGGGGTGCCCAGCCACACTTCGTAGTTGCCGGGGCGCGCCACGGCGTCGCCGGTTACGGTGGTGATGCGCGACAGCAGCGGTTCGCCGTCGTGCACTGCCCGTTTTACCGCCCAGGCGGTGCCCACGTTCTGGCACACCACGCCGCACTGGGCGGGGATGCTGCCGCTGGGCACCTCCTTGCCGGTGAGCAGCTGGATCAGCTGTTTTTCGCCGCCGGAAGGGTATTTGGTGGGCACCACGCGGACTTCCACGTCGCTGTCGGCGCAGGCGGCGCGCAGGGCGGCGATGGCTTCGGGCTTGTTGTCCTCGATGCCGATCAGGGTGTCGTGGGGGTTGAGCAGGTACTGCAGAATCTGAATGCCGAGCACGATTTCGTCCGCCCGTTCGCGCATCAGGCGGTCGTCGGCGGTGATGTAGGGCTCGCACTCCACCGCGTTGATGATCAGCTGCTCGACGCGCTGATGGTCGCCCAGGTTCACCTTGACGCTGGTGGGGAAGCCGGCGCCGCCCAAGCCGGCGACCCCGGCGTCGCGCAGCAGGGCGATCAGCTTGCCCGGGCCCAGCCGGGTGTGGTCGGCCACCGGCCGGCGCTCCGCCCAGCGGTCCTCGCCGTCCGGCTCCAGCACGATACAGAGCGCGTCCATGCCGGAGGGGTGCTGAATCGGGCGCGGCCCCAGGGCCACCACGGTGCCGGAGGTGGGCGCGTGCAGGGCGGCGCTGACGGCGCCGGCGGGCTCGGCCAGCATCTGCCCCTTCAACACCCGGTCGCCCACCGCCACGATGGGCCGGGCCGGGGCGCCCAGGTGCATGTTCAGCGGCAGCACCAGCTGCGCCGGCCTCGGCCCCGGCGCGATCGGCGTCCGGTTGGACACGGTTTTGTGTTCGGCGGGGTGCACGCCGCCGGGGAAGTCATACACCGGCGCGCGGCGCGCACCGGGCAGCAGACGCTGGAACAGGGACAGGTTCGCTCTCACAGGTTCACCACCTCAATGCGCTGTTCCGGACGGCGGCCGATGCCGGCGGGCCGGTCCCAGGTCCAGGTGGCCAGGGTCACCGGGCGCTCGATCATGTCGATGCAGTCCACCGGACAGGGGTCCACGCACAGGTCGCAGCCGGTGCACTCGTCGGCGATCACCGTGTGCATCTGCTTGGCGGCGCCGACGATGGCGTCCACCGGGCAGGCCTGAATGCACTTGGTGCAGCCGATGCATTCGTCCTCGCGGATGTAGGCCACGCGCTCCACGCTGGCGTCCTCGGCGCCCTCGTTGTCCAGCGGCAGCACCTCGCGGCCGAGCAGGTCGGCGAGCGCTTCCACGGTGGTTTCGCCGCCGGGCGGGCAGCGGTTGTGCTCTTCGCCCTCGGCGATGGCCTCGGCGTAGGGGCGGCAGCCGGGGTGGCCGCACTGGCCGCACAGGGTTTGCGGCAGCAGGGCGTCGATCTGCTCGACGATGGGGTCGCCTTCCACTTTGAATTTCTCGGAGGCGTAGCCGAGCACGGCGCCGAACAGCGCCGCCAGCCCGAGCAGGGCGGCGATGGCGATCAGTACCGTGGTCATAACTTGATCAACCCGGAAAAGCCCATGAACGCCAGGGACATCAGCCCGGCGGTGATCAGACCGATGCTGGGGCCGCGAAAGGCCTCGGGCACATCGGCTACGGCGATCCGTTCACGCATGGCGGCGAACAGAATCAGTACCAGCGAGAAGCCCAGGGCGGCGCCCAGGCCGTAGGTCAGGGAACTCATAAAGGTGGCGTCGCTCTGACGCACATTGAGCAGCGCCACGCCCAGCACCGCGCAGTTGGAGGTGATCAGCGGCAGGAACACGCCCAGCACCCGGTACAGCAGCGGGCTGGCTTTCTTGACGAACATCTCGGTGAACTGCACCGCCACCGCGATCACCAGAATGAAGCTGATGGTGCGCAGGTATTCCAGCTCGAACGGCACCAGGATATAGGCCCAGGTGAGGTAGGCGAGCACCGATGACAGGGTCAGCACGAAGGTGGTGGCCAGCGACATGCCCATGGCGGTCTCCACCTTATTGGAGACGCCCATGAACGGGCACAGGCCGAGGAACTGCACCAGGACGAAGTTGTTCACCAGCACCGCGCTGATCAGGATGAGGAGGTATTCAGTCATCAATTAGGGTCGGTTCGAGCTTGGGAACGGCGAGTTTAGCAAAATTTTCCGTTTCCGAGGTGTCCCGCTGGACCCCGCGTCATGACTCGGCTGCACAGCCGTGACCCGGAAGTCAGGGGAAACCGTTCTTGGTTGCCCGGGGAACCGGGGGTGACGTTCCGTTGCCTGATCCGGTAGCGTGACCCGTTCACGAATTTGCAAACAGTCCATAAAACGTCTGGGAGATCTCTATGATGACCTTAAAGCAAGTGAGCCTGGCGGCCCTGTTGGCCCTCGGTCTCGGTGCCACCGCAACCGCTCAGCAAGCGGCCCCCGGCCAGCAGCAGGGCGACCAGGTGGACCAGCTGGATCAAATGGTTGATCTGAGCGACGACCAAAAGCAGGAACTGCGTGAACTGATCAAGGATTCCGAAGGCAAGATCACGGAAATGCGCACCGAAGCGCAGCAGTTGCAGCAGGCCCTGAGCGACCAGATCGGTCCGGACTACGACGAAGGCGAAATCCGCGACAACGCGGAAGAGCTGGGCGAGCTGACCGGCGATGTGACCGCCGAAAGCGTTCTCCTGCAGGCCCGCATCCAGGACACGCTCACCGAAGAGCAGCGTGCCACCCTGGAAAAACGCGCTCAGCAGCAGCGTGAGCAGATGCGTCAGATGCAGGAACAGATGCGTCAGCAGCAGGGCGGTCAGCAGGGCGGTCGGTAAACCCCCTGTCCGAACGGCGCCCCGCGCGGGCGCCACGGAACCAAAAAAACCGCGGCCAACCGGCCGCGGTTTTTTTATGCCAGCGCCTCTGGGATCCTGCCGGCCGGCAAAGCCGGCCTTTCGCTTGCAAGGCAAGCGCCCACAATTTTATGGCCCCAGCGAGGCCTCAGCGCACTTCCATCCCGGGCTGAGCGCCATCGTCCGGGCTGAGCAGGAAGATATCGTCGCCACCGGGGCCGGCGGCCAGCACCATGCCTTCGGAGACGCCGAACTTCATCTTGCGCGGCGCCAGGTTGGCCACCAGCACCACCATGCGGCCTTCCAGGTCTTCCGGGCGGTATTTGCTTTTGATGCCGGCGAACACGTTGCGCTCGCCCAGTTCGCCCACGTCCAGGGTCAGCTGCAGCAGTTTGTCGGCACCTTCCACCGGCGCCGCCTTGGCGATGCGGGCGGCGCGCAACTTGACCTTGAGGAAGTCGTCGATGGTGATGGTGTCGTCTTCCTCCTCGGGCGTGTCCTGGGCCGCCGCTTCCCCGGCGGAGGCCGCCGGGTTGGTGTCGCGGGAATCGGCCAGCATCGCTTCGATGTGCGCCATGTCCACCCGTGACAGCAGCGGCTTGAACTTGTTGATCGGGTGGTCGAGCAACAGGGTGCCGGCGTCCGCCCAGGTCAGCGGCGGAATATCCAGGAAGGCCTCGGCGCGTTCCGCCAGGCCCGGCAGCACCGGCTTCAGGTACAGCACCAGCAGCCGGAATACGTTCAGGGCGGTGGTGCAGATCGCCAGCACCTCCTGTTCCTTGCCGTCTTCCTTGGCCAGGCTCCAGGGCGCCTTGTCGGCGATGTAGCCGTTGGCGTGGTCGGCCAGGCTCATGATCTCGCGCATCGCCTTGCTGAATTCACGCTGTTCGTAGAAGGCGGCGATACGGCTCGCCGCCTCCTGGGCTTCGCGGGCCAGCAGCGGGTTATCCAGGTCGTCGCCGAGCCGGCCGCCGAATTTCTTGACGAAGTTGCCGGTGCGGCTGGCGATGTTGACCACCTTGCCGACCAGGTCGGTGTTCACGCGCTGGGCGAAGTCTTCCAGGTTGAGGTCGAAATCATCCACCCGGCTGTTCAGCTTGGCGGCGAAGTAGTAGCGCAGATACTCCGGATCCAGATGATCCAGGTAGGTGCGCGCCATGATGAAGGTGCCCCGGGATTTGGACATCTTGGCGCCGTTCACGGTGACGAAGCCGTGGCTGAAGATGGCGGTGGGCTTGCGCAGGCCGGCGCCGTCGAGCATGGCCGGCCAGAACAGACCGTGGAAATTGATGATGTCCTTGCCGATGAAGTGATACAGCTCGGCGTCGGAATCCGCTTTCCAGTAGTCGTCGAAATTGATGCCCTCGCGCTCGCACAGATTCTGGAAGCTGGCCATGTAGCCCACCGGCGCGTCCATCCACACGTAGAAATACTTACCCGGATAGCCGGGAATTTCGAAGCCGAAGTAGGGCGCTTCCCGGGAGATGTCCCAGGGCTGCAGGTCTTCCATCCACTCCTGCAGCTTGTTGGCCACGCCTTCCTGCAGCGAGCCGGAACGGGTCCATTCACGCAGCAGCGGCTCGAACTTAGGCAGGTCGAAGAACAGCTGGGTGGTTTCTTTCTCCACCGGCGTGGCGCCGCTCACCGCGGAATACGGGTCGATCAGCTCCGACGGCGAATAGGTGGCGCCGCAGGCCTCGCAGTTGTCGCCGTACTGGTCGGCGGTCTTGCACTTGGGGCAGGTGCCGCGCACGAACCGGTCGGCCAGGAACATGCCTTTTTCCGGGTCGTAGAGCTGGGTGATGGTTTTTTCCAGGATGTAGCCGGCGTCCTTGTTGCGCTGGAAAATCATCTCCGAGAGCGCTTTGTTCTCCGGGCTGTGGGTGCTGTAGTAATTGTCGAAGCGGATCTGGAAAGCGGCGAAGTCGCGCTCGTGCTCGGCTTTCACCTGCTCGATCTGCTGCTCCGGCGTGATGCCTTTCTCTTCCGCCTTGAGCATGATGGCGGTGCCGTGGGCGTCATCGGCGCAAACGTACAGGCACTGCTCGCCGCGCAGCTTCTGAAAGCGCACCCAGATGTCGGTCTGGATGTATTCCAGAAGGTGGCCCAGATGGATCGGACCGTTGGCGTAGGGCAGGGCGCTGGTGACCAGTATCTTGCGGGGTGCTTCGCTCATGGAGAACTTCAACGTCGGCAGAAAAACGAACCGACATGATACTGGCCCGCGCCGGCCATTTCATCCGTCGCGATCAGTCGCCGCCGGCGGACAGCGCCCGGTTGCGCTGCAGCGCCTCCAACACCTGGGAGCGGGACACCGGCTTGCTGAGGTAATCGTCGACGCCGGCGTCGCGGGCTTTTTGCACGTAATCGCCGGCGGCGTGGGCGGACAGGGCGATGATCCAGCAGGGGTCCACGTCCCGGCTCTGCTCGAACAGACGGATCTCGCGGGTGGACTGGTAGCCGTCCATCACCGGCATTTCGCAATCCATGAAGATCACGTCCCAGTTGCCGGGGCGCTCGCTGACCCGGCGCAGGGCCTGGGCGCCGTCGTTGAGCAGCGTGGCGTGGATGCCGATGGAGCGCAGGATGCTGTCGATCACCAGCTGGTTGACGGCGTTGTCTTCCACCACCATCACGTTCAGACGGCGCAGGCCGGGATGCTCCGAGGCGCCGCTGGGGGCGCTGTCGGCGGGCTCGGCCTGGTCCAGGCGCTCCTGCAGCTGGGTGGAAAGCGTGTGCTTGAGCGCCCGCGAGGACACCGGCGTCTCCACCAGCAGCATGTCGCCGGGCAGCTCGCCGGTGATTTCCGCGCCGGTGGCCTGGAGAATCAGCAGGGGCGGGTCACCCAGCCGGTTGCGTATATGGATCAGTTCGCCGCGCCGGGCCAGGTTGGCCTCCGACGCCAGCAGAATGTCCGCCCGGAGGGTGTCCGCGCTGAGGCCCGCCAGGGCCTGCTCGCAGTCGGCGAACTCGATCACGCCGAGCCCCCAGCGGGCCATCAGCTGAGACAGGCTCAACGACAGCGAGGCGTTCTCGTTGATCATCATCACCTGGTGGCCGGCGAGCGGGTTTTTCTCGCGGCTGGGGGCGCCGACCCGGGTCGGCAGGGTGATCCAGAAGGTGGCGCCGCGCCCCAGTGAGCTGGACACGCCGATCTCCCCACCCAGCAACTCGGTGAGCCGTTTGCAGATGGTCAGGCCCAGCCCGGCCCCCTGCGACTTGTGGCGGCTGCCGGGGGCGCCCTGGCTGAACACCTGGAACAGGTTCTGCTGCTGGGCCTCGTCCAGGCCGATGCCGGTGTCGACCACTTCCAGCATCATCACGCATTGACCCTGGTCGTCGGGGGGCTGGCGCACGCTCAGGTGCAAGGCCACCTGGCCCTGGTCGGTGAACTTGTAGGCGTTGCTGAGCAGGTTGGTGAGCACCTGTTTCACGCGGATCGGATCGGTATGGATGCGCTGGGGCACGCGGGAATCGATGAAGGTGTAAAGCGGCACCCGGGTCTCCGACGCCCGCAGCGAGAACAGCCGCACGCAGTCGTCCACCAGGTGCTCCACGTCCACTTCCTGATACTCCAGCTCCAGCTTGCCGGATTCGATCCGCGAGTAATCCAGGATGTCGTTGATCACCGTCACCAGCGACTGGGTGGACTGGTAGATGGTGTCCACGTATTGCGCCTGCTGGCCGCTGAGCGTGGTGCGCCGCAGCAGGTCGGTCATGCCGATGATGCCGTTCATCGGCGTGCGGATTTCGTGGCTCATGGTGGCCAGGAACTCGCTTTTCGCCTGGTTGCGCGCGCCGGCCTTGAAGGCGTCCATCTCGGCAACCGCCTTGTCGCGCACTGACAGCGCATGGGCCTCCTTGAGGCGGTTGATGCGCCGTGCCAGGGCCAGTGACAGCAGCACCACCTCCAGGAACACGCCCACCTGCAGCAGGTTTTCGGTGAAGCCGTTGCGCGGCACGATGCCGTACTTGTTCAGCGACATGGCGGCGGCGCCGACCAAAAAGCACAGCCAGGCCAGGGTGAATACCCGCGCGTCGGGGTCGCCGGCCTTGGTGCGCAGCAGTCCGATCAGCAGAATGCTGAAATCCATCGCCAGGATCGCCAGCACCGCCACCGGAATCAGCAGCTCCCGGCTTACGAACGGCGCCGCCAGCAGCAGGGCCACGCCCAGGCCCACCAGGCCTCTGAGCAGCCGCGCCAGCGGGGGGGAGCGTTCCGGCAGGCCGAGAAAGTGCAAGGTGAACAGGGACGGCAGAATCACCAGCAGCGGCAGCAGGTAATGCAGAATGTACTGGCTGATCAGCGCCGAGCCGGGCCACAGATACTTCTGCGCATAGCCGTGCAGGACCGCCATGAACAGGGTGATCGCCAGCGACCAGCACACGTACAGCAGATAGGCCTTTTCCCGGATCGAGAAAAACAGCGACAGGTTGTAGAGAATCATCACCAGCATGCCGCCGAAGAACAAACCCTGAACCAGCGTGTGGGCCAGCGTGGCGGACTGGAACGCGGGGTTGCTCATCAACTCCAGAGGCAGTTGAATGCTGTGTGGGGACACCACCTTCAGATACAGCTCCCGCTGCTCGCCGGGGGGCAGGTTCAGTGGGAAAGAAGGCGTCGCTTCGGCGCTGGCCCGCTCGTTGAAGGCGCTGTCCATGCCGGCGCTGAAGTGCGCCAGGCGCTCGCCGTCGGAGGTCAGGACATAGGTGTCCAACTGCCCCAGCAGGGCGTAGTTCACCACCAGGCGCCATTCGTTCTCGGCGTTGTCCTGGTTGCGCACGGTCAAATGGAACCAGCAGTGATCGGCGGTGAACCCCAGGTTGGCCATCTCGTTGCCGGTGGCCCGCCAGGGCCAGGCCTCGGGGTTGCCGAACAGCTGCTCCGGCGCCGGTGATTCGGCCGCCGGGCTACAAAAATAACGAACCGCCGGATACGGTTTCAGGGTTTCGGTTTGTGAGGTCAACACCGCGGCATCGTCGCCGCGGGCCGGGCCGGCGGCGGCGCCGAGCAGCAGGACCAGAGCGGCGAACCGCAAGGTGTGAGATACCGCATCTTGCAACAAAATAACCGCCACCCCGCTAAGTAATCTTTCTGGATGCTAGCAGTGCTTAAGAGGTGGCTCAATCAGTGACGTATCCGCGCTCTTTCGGGGGAACACTAAATGCAGAGCAGGGTAGAGCCGTTTGTCGTCGGTCCGATCGTGGGCACCGCCGGTCAAACCAGCATTCGTATTCTCGGCGTGATGCCCGCCGGAACCTTGAAGGCCGGCCAGAAGGCGCCGCACGGTCGCATACGCTGGCGGCTGGAAGGCGAGACGCGCTGGCGCGGGCCGAGGCATTTCCGCATCAACGGTAACTTCGACAGCAGCGGCGTGGTGGTGCTGAAGGACCTGGAGCCGGGGCGGCGCTATCAGTTCCAGGCCGGCGCGGTGGCGGCGGCGGACAGCGAGGACAAGGCACTGGACTGGGGCCACGTCAACACCGGCCACTTCCGCACCGCGCCGGCCTCGCCCCGGGCGCCGGTGAGCTTCCTGTTCGGCTCCTGCTGTTACCGCTTCGTGGGGCTCAACCACGAGGTGGAGGACGGTCGGGCCGACCGCATCTTCTCCCGCATGGCGGACAACGCCGCCGCCAGCCCCACGGATTTCGTCCTCTACGGCGGCGACCAGGTGTACGCCGATTCCACCTGGAAAGTGGCGGCGGCTTCCTCCCAGCGGGAGTATTTCGACCTCTACCGCCAGAGTTTCGGCCAGCCCAACATCCGCCGGCTGATGGCCAACTATAACCACCACATGATCCTCGACGACCACGAAATCGAGAACAACTGGCCGGCGCGCGCCAATCCGGATCTGTGGACCAGCAAATACCCGGCCGCCATGAAGGCCTACCAGATCTACCAGGCCTCGCACTCCCCGGCGGTGCCGCTGAACGCGGAAGGCACCCGCCTGGAGCGCGACCCGGACGCGCTCTGGTACCGCTTTCGCTGGGGTTGCGCGGACTTCTTCCTGATGGATCTGCGCACCGAGCGCGTGCTCAGCCGCTGGCCCTGGCAACGCAAAATCATGTCCCGGGCCCAGGAGGACGCGGTGGTGGCCTGGCTCGAGGACGAGCCGGACCGGGTCAAATGCCTGGTGTCCTCGGTGCCGCTGTTTCCCGAGCAGCGCTGGCCGTTCCGCGGGCAGGACAGCTGGGAAGGCTTCGCCGCCCAGCGCCAGCGGCTGGTGGACGCCATCCACGACAGCGGCTGTCGGCGATTACTGATGCTCAGCGGCGACGTGCACGCCTCCCTGTACGCCCGCCTGGACCGGCGCGGACGGAACCCGATACACGGCTGGATCTGCTCCGGCCTGTTCTGGCCCACCGCGTTGATGGCGTTCCGCTGGTACCGGCCGATGATCCGTGACCACCACACCCTGCGCGGCCTCTGGAAGCCGTCCCTGGGCCGGGTCACGGTGCCCGGCGAGGTCTACAGCCGGGACGCCTTCTCCCGCGTCAGCGTCGACGAAAACGGCGCCACCCTGGCGCTGTTCGACCGCGACGGCAACCCGGTCCCCGACATCGGTACCGAGATCAGGTGGTAATAACGTCGCCGACAATGAGCAAATCTCTTACACGGATTGACGGCGATGGATTATAGGTAAGAGCCGGCGGGGCTCTTATATTGGATCGGGCAAGGACGCGAAAGAACACGGACGTTCCTTTCGGTACAGACGCCCGTCCTCCCCAGGCGGGCGCTCTTTTTTCCCTCTCTTCAGTTCCGCTCCCACAAGCGCTCCCTTGCGTTACGAACGTCGTGGGCGATAATGGCGCCGCCCGGTCGCCAGCCGCGCCGGGGCCACCAACAGGAGACGTCATGGCCGACCCCACCGACAGCGACATTCTCAGAGCCAAACTCAACCAGGAAACCGCCAAGGCGGACTGGAAAGAGCTGCAGCCGTTCTTTGCCCGCGGCCAGACCGTGGCCGTGGCCGGCGACCTGGATCTGATCGAAGTGGCCGTGGCGTTCGCCGAAGACCGGACCGAGCAGCTCAAGCCGTGGCGTGACCAGGGCCGCGTGGGCGGCGTCACCGACGACCAGGCACGGGCCTGGTTCGAGTCCGACCAGGCGCTGTGGACCGTGGTCGTGATGCCCTGGGTGCTGGTGCAGCCGGTGCGGCCCCACTGATTCACCCGGTTTACTAATCAGCTGTTGCGGTTCCCCGGTGGGCTGCCCATAATACTGTCCATATGATCAGTATTTGGAGGCAGCATGGCCACCAGCGCATCCAACCGCGGCACCCTCAGCCGGCACCCCGGCCGCTTTCAGGTCACCACCGTGGTCAGCGACGAGGCGGACACCGCCCGGCCCACCCGCTACCACCGGGAGCAGGCCAGGTCGATCATTACCCACAACCAGAGCCCGGACCTGCACTTCGACAGCAGCATCAACCCCTACCGGGGCTGTGAGCACGGCTGTATCTACTGTTTCGCCCGCCCCAACCACGCCTATGTGGACCTCTCTCCGGGGCAGGACTTCGAGGCCGAGATTTTCTGTAAGGACAACGCCGCCGAGGTACTGCGCGACACCCTGCGCAAACCGGGCTATCGCTGCCGGCCGCTGGTGATCGGCACCGCCACCGATCCCTACCAGCCGGTGGAGCGCGAGCGGCTTATAACCCGGGAGATTCTGCAGGTGCTGGCGGAATGCCGGCACCCCTTCAGCCTGATCACCAAAAGCGCGCTGGTGCTGCGCGATCTGGACCTGATCGCGCCGATGGCCGTCGAGGGCCGGGCCTCGGTGGCGGTGTCGGTGACCACCCTGGACAACCGCCTCAAGAACCAGCTGGAGCCGCGTGCCAGCGGCGGCCGTGAGCGCCTGAAAACGGTGCGCGAGCTGGCCCGCGCCGGGGTGCCGGTGACCGTGCTGGTGGCGCCGTTGATTCCGTTTATCAACGATCAGGAATTGGAGGATATCGTCGAGCAGGTGGCGGCGGCCGGCGCCCGCAGTGCCGGCTATGTGGCCCTGCGCCTGCCCCATGAAGTGGGGCCGCTGTGGGAGGAATGGCTGCAGCGGCATTATCCGGAGCGGGCCGAACGGGTGATGTCGGCGCTGAAGGAAATGCACGGCGGCGCCAGCTACGACAGCCGCTGGCACCACCGGCAGCGCGGCCAGGGGCCGATGGCGGAACTGCTGGCGCGCCGTTTCCAGGTGGCCTGCCAGCGCCACGGCCTGGCGCCCCGGGAAAGTTTCACCCTGGACAGCAGCGCGTTCCGGCCGCCCGGCCTGGCCGGCCAGATGCACCTCTGGGAGGCCTGATAGCGCCCGCGTTTACAGGGGAGTCGGGATCGGCCACATTGTGGCTCCGGTTTAACCGCACAAAGGAATCAACGCCGATGCCGGAACTTCTCTGGAACCGCGCGCCCGCCACGCCCGTCGCCACCCTGGTGCTGGCCCACGGTGCCGGCGCGCCCATGGACAGCCCGTTCATGGCGACCATGGCGGGGCTGCTGGCGGAGCGCGGCATCGAGGTGGCGCGCTTTGAGTTCGCCTACATGGCCCGGCGCCGCGAAGAAGGCATCAAGGCGCCGCCGGATCGTGCCCCCCGGCTGATGGCGTGTTTCCAGGCGGTGCTGGACGAGGTGCGCCGGACGGCGCCGGGCCCGGTCTGGGTGGGCGGCAAGTCCATGGGCGGACGCATGGCGACCATGCTGGCGGCGGACCCGGACACCGCCCCGGACGGATGCGTGGTGTTCGGCTACCCCTTCCATCCCCCCGGCAAACCGGAAAAGACGCGGCTGGATCATTTTCCGGCGCTGGCGGCGCCGGTGCTGATTTGCCAGGGGGAGCGGGATCCGTTCGGAAAGCCCCCGGAAGTGGCCGGCTACAGCCTGCCGTCCCGGGTAACCTTGCACTGGGTACCCGACGGCGATCACGATCTCACGCCGCGCAAACGCAGCGGCATCGACCCGCGGGCGAACCTGGCCGGCGCCGCCGACCGGGCCGCTGATTTTATTCGCGGGCGGGTTTCTCGGTGACCCACAGGTGGATGGTGCCTTCCACCACCACGGTGCCGTCGTCGCGGTACGCGGTCACCGTCACCGGCAACTCGGGGCCGTTTTCCCAGGCACCCGGCGCGACCTCGGCAATGGCGGTGATGTCCGAGGTGGCCTTGGCGGTATAGCGCACGTCCATGCCCTTGGGAATCCAGCGCAGGTGCTTGGGAATCGACGCTTCCGCCAGCGCCCCCATGGCGGCTTCCATGGCGTTGCATATGGCGATCACATGCACGGTGCCGATATGGTTCTCCACCGCCCTGCGCTTCTTGAAGGTGACCTTGCAGTAATCCGGACGCAGCTCCGCGATCAGCGGTTTGATGGTGCCGAAATAGGGCGCCTTGCGGCTGAACATGATCGAGAAAAGCCGGCGGCCGCGGGGCAGTTTCGCCGCTTTCTGGTACATCTTGAGTAGATAGTTGTCGCTCATGGCGGCCTCCTTGGAAAAGGCTGAGTGTGAACCTTGCCGCCGCCGGCGCAATGGCCGCCGGGGCGACCTGTTCACGGCGTTAATGCTAGACTTTGCGCTTGCGCAACCGGGCAGAGGGAACGACGACATGGACACACCGATACAATGGTGGCGCTCGCGGGGATGGGGCGCCCGGATTCTGGCGATTCTGGCCCTGTTGTATGTGTTGTACGCGCTGACGGTGTTTTTGATTCTGCCCGGCTGGGCGCGTGGGGAGATCGAGCAGCGGTTGTCCGGTCCGCTGGGGCGGGACGTGACCGTGGAAGAAGTGCGGCTCAACCCGCTGACGCTGTCGGCCACCGCGGAACGGTTCCGGATCGCGGATCCGGACACCGACTTCCTGGCCCGGTTTGACCGCCTGTACGTGAATACCTCCTTCTGGGCGTCGCTGTTCCACTGGCGCCCCTGGGTCAGCGATGTGGACCTGGCCGGCCTGGAGGTCCGCCTGCGCCGGGGCGAGAACGGCGCCCTCAACCTGGACGACATCGTCACCCGCCTGCGCGAAAGCGGCGAGGCGGACACCGCCGACGAGCCCCCGCCGGAAGACGAAGCCTCCGGTCCGCCCGCGTTCACCATCAGCCATCTGCGCCTGTCCGAAGGCCGCGTGACGCTGAACGACGTGTCCGGCAGCGAGCCCAGTTCCCTGACTCTGCCGGTGGCGTTCAGCATCGAGGACCTGACCACCCGGGGCGTCGGTGAAGAAGACAACCTTTACCAGATGCACGTTGAAGGCCCCGACGGCGGCACCCTGGATTGGCGCGGCCGCTTTGTGTTCGAGCCGCTGACCGTGGAAGGCCGCCTGCAAATGGACAAGGTGGACGTGGCCGCCTTCACCCGTTTGCTGGAGCCGCATTTTCCGTTCCAGGTGCCGTCCGGCATGCTCGGGCTGGCGGCGGATTACCGCTACGGCACCGGGGACGGCGAAGGCCTGACCGTGGACAACGGCCGTTTCCAGCTGGACCGGCTGCGCATTCTTCGCGACGGTAACGAGGCGCCCAGCTTCGAGGTGCCCACCCTCAAGGTGGACGGCGTCAGCCTGGATCTCACCAAGCGCCGTGTCAGCGTGCCGGAAGTGACCTTGACCGAGCCGGCGATGCGGGCGGTGCTGACCGGCGAAGGGCTGGACCTGGCCACGTTGTTTTTGCCGTCCGATCCGGACCGGGCCCGGGAGACCCGTGAAAAGGTGCGCGAGGAAGCGGACCAATCCGCCGAGCGGATCCGCGAAGGCGAGGCCTGGGCCGTCACCCTGGACCGGTTCAAGGTGGAGAACGGCAGCGTGGTGTTCCGCGACCAGACCCTGCCCGAGCCGGTTGAAGTAACGCTCAGTGAAGGGGCCCTCAACCTCACCGATTTCCGCGTCGAGGACAGCGTCCGCTGGCAGTGGGAGGGGAGCGCCGTGCTGGCGGAAAGCGGCCGCCTGTCGCACTCCGGCACCGGGCAGCTTGCGCCGCTGAAGGTGTCCGCGGATCTCGACCTTGAGGAGTTGCCGCTGACCACGTTGTCACCCTGGCTCGCCAACGCCGTGCCGTTGACCATCGAGCAGGGCCGCGCCGGCGGCGAGCTGACGCTCACCGTGGCCGGCGATACGCCGGATATCACCGTCACCGGCCGTGCCAGCGTGGCGGACGCCGACATCCGCGAAAACGGCCGCGAGACCCTCAGCGTGGCGCGTTTGGCCGCCGACGGTTTGAGTGTCAAAACCGCCGACCGTCGCGTAACCGTGGACGGCCTGGCCGGCCGCGGCATTGATTTTCGCCATCTTCTCGACGAGCAGGGCCGCGGCTTGATGACGCGCCTGGCCGGCGACGATGACGGCGAGGACGGCGGTCCGGCCTGGCGGGTGATGCTCGGGCGCGTGTCGGTGGAAGAGTCCCGGCTGGCGCACCGGGACAACACCCTGACCCCGGATTTCGACGTCACGCTGGAGCAGTGGAGCGGCGTCATGGAAAACTTCGACACCGGCTCCGGCCGCGCCCGGCTGGAGACCTCGGGGCGCGTAAACGGCCAGGCTCGCCTGCGCGCCCAGGGCGATCTGGCGGTGAGCCCGCTGTACCTGGACCTCACCGGGCAGCTGGACGGCTACGGCATGGAAACCCTGACCCCGTTCACCACCCGTTATCTGGGCTTCGGGGTCGAGCGCGGTCGTCTGGACGTGGACACCGAAGTGTCGATCGAGGACGGCCAGCTGGACAGCACCACCAAGATCGCCGCCGACAAGTTCTACCTGGGCGAACGGGTGGACAGCGAACAGGCGCTGGACGCGCCGGTGAAGCTGGGCCTGTCGGTGCTGCGTGACAGCTCCGGCATGATCCGCCTGCCGGTGACCATCGCCGGTGATCTCAACGACCCGGGGTTCAGCGCCGGCGGCGTGGTGCTGCGGGTGATCCGCAATGTGCTGGTGAAAGCCGCCACCGCGCCGTTCTCCATGCTCGCCAGCCTCGCCGGCGGCGGCGACGACGACCTGCAATACCTGCCTTTCCGGGCCGGCGACGACCGGCCCACGGGTGAGACGCGCGATAAGGTGGCGCGCCTGGCGGACATTCTCAAGGACCGGAACAACCTGACGGTGATCCTCACCGGGCAGGCCAGTGACGACGATCGGCGCGCGCTCGGCGAAGCCGAGGTGATCGACGACCTGGGCGGTGACTGGCCGGGCCTGGACACCGCGCTCACCGGCGAAGACTGGCGCGAACGTATCCTCGACACCTATGAGGACCGCCTGGACCGCGACCGGGACACCCTGGAAGGCGACAGCGACGCCGATCGCGCCCGGGAAGCCTGGCGGCGGATGCTGGAACAGGCGGCCGCCGAGGTGGACGACGAGACCCTTCTGGAGCTGGCCGGGGAGCGGGCCCGGCAGGCCCGTGACCGGCTGATCGAAGAGCACGGCCTGCCCGAGGACCAGGTGCGGCTGGGCGATCCCCGCGCCGACGGCGACGTGACCGGGGTGGGCCTGGGCGTCGACTCCTGATGGCGGTGGTCTGGCAGCGTCAGGAAGACGGTGTGCTGTATCAGGTACACCGCCGCGGCGACCGCATGCGCCTGTTTGCCAACGGTGTGCAGCACTCCGAGTTCCACCCCAAGCGGCTGGTCACCGGCAGCGTCTGGGACCTGCTCTGGTTGCCGGCGCTGCTCAGTGAGCCGCAGCGCTTCCGGCGGGTGCTGATTCTGGGGCTGGGCGGCGGCACCCTGCTGCCGCCGATCCGCGAACTGCTGGCCCCGGACAAGCTGATCGCGGTGGAGCTGGACCCGCACCACCTGGCGGTGGCCCGCGAGGTGTTTTCGGTGGTGGGCGAGGGCGAGCAGACCGTGCTCGGCGACGCGGTGGCCTGGCTCAATGCCTACGACGGCGAGCCGTTCGATCTGATCATCGAAGATCTGTTCGCCCCGGATAACGAGGCGGTGAGCCGGGCGGTGCCCGCCGACCGGGCCTGGGTGCGGACCCTGGCCCGGCACGTCAGCGCACGCGGCACCCTGGTGATGAATTTCGGCGATTTCACCGAATACCGGCAAAGCCACGCCGCCGACCAGCACACCATGAAAGGCTGGAGCAGCCGCTTCCGGTTATCCTGCGGCGACTGCCACAACGCGGTGGTGGCCTTCACCCGCGACCCGGCGCGCAGCGTGCATCTGCGCCGCCGCCTGCAGCAGGACGCCCGGCTGGCGCCGCTGCTGCGCCGGGGGCGCCTGGATTACCACATTCGCCAGCTCGACTGAGCCGGCGCCTAATCCATCATCGCCAGGGAGTAGGGCGTGCCGCGCTCGTCGGGCCGCAGCAGCACCAGTTCTTCCCGGTTGCCGTGCAAGCCCTGGAACAGCACCCGGTAGGTGAGCACCGCCTGCACGTATTCCCGGGTTTCATAGAAGGGAATGGACTCGATCCAGACGTCCGCCGGCACCGCGTCCTCTTCCTCGGCGAGCCAGTCGTCCACCCGGTGCGGGCCGGCGTTATAAGCGGCCAGCGCCAGCACCCGGTTGCCGTTGAACCGCTCCAGCAACTCCGCCAGATAACGGGTGCCCAGGGCCACGTTGATGTCCGGGTCCATCACCTGGCGGGCGTCGGGCGGGGTCTGGCCGGCGTCGCGCGCCACTTTGCGGGCGGTGCCCGGCATCAGCTGCATCAGGCCCTGGGCGCCCACCGGGGAACGGGCGTGGGGGTAAAACGCGCTTTCGCGGCGCGCCACCGCCATGCTCAGCCAGGGGTCCAGATCGTGGCGACGGGCGGCGTTCACGAACAGGTCCCGGTGCGCGGCCGGGAAGCGCCAGGCCAGCACGTTCCAGGCACGGGCCTGAATCGACGCCTGCACCACCAGGTCGTACCAGCCTTGCTGCAAGGCGTGCTGCGCCAGCTTGCGGCGCTGCCCCTCGCTGCTGTGCCAGAGCATCCAGTTCCACTCGTCCCAGGCCAGTTGCGGCTCGTCGATCTCCCGCAGCAGCGCCACCCGCGCCAGGCCCGGTTGGGTCGGGGCACTGTCGCCGGTGGCCGGCGAGGCATTGCTGAACACCGGGGCCTGGCCGAGCCGTTCGGCGGCCAGGAAGCCATAGAAGTTACGCTGTCCGGCGGCGCGGCCCCAGTGGGCGCGGGCTGCCTCATCATCGCCGTTCTCCTCGGCGGCACGGCCCAGCCAGTACTGCCAGCGGCTGTCGTCGCGCGCCGCCGCCGGCAGGCGGGCCACCCAGTCAGGCAGCTCGTCCCAGCGCTGTTCGATCACGCTACGCCGGGCGCGCTGGTCCAGGGTGTCCGCGCTGCCGTTGTTGGCCAGCCAGCCGTCCAGCCATTGGCGGTTCTCTTCAATGCCGCGAATGGTGGAGTACCAGGCAATGCGCTCCGCGGCGCGCTCGCGCAGGGCCGGGTCCTTGAGACCCAGGTTGGCGCTTTCCTGTTCAAACAGCTCCCGGGCGCGCACCGTGTCGGTGTAGGCGAGACGGCGCAGGGCAGCGCTGAGCAGTTGTTCACGGCGTTCATCACCGATGCCCTCGGGCAGCTCGCGCAGCCGCTCCGGGTCCCGGTGCAGGCGGCCCAGCCACTCGCCGGCGGTGGCGTCGGCGCCGCTCTGCATGTCGGCCAGGTAGCTCATCAGGCCGGTGGCGCCCTGGTCGAAGGCGAGCAGCAGACGTTCCCAGATTTCCTGTTCGCCGATCACGCCCTGGTCCCGGGCGGCTTCGAACAGCGGGTCGCAACTGGACGGTCTTGAGCTGCCGGAAAGCCAGAGCTCGCGAACCTGGGGCAGCACGCCCTTGTCACCGTTTTCCCACTGGGCGCGCAGGTAATAGCAGCGCAGCTCGGTGCCCCGTGGCGCGCGGTCGTAGACCTTCAGCACGTCGCGCCAGCGCGATTCCTTGGCGTAGGCCACCAGGGCGTGCTGGCGTATATCGTCGGGCAGCGGCGAATCCGGGTAGCGCTTGCCGTATTCCACCACGCGCTGCGGTGAGAGATCGGGCAGGGCGGCGCGCAGCCGGTGGAATTCCAGGTAAGCCTGCAGCGGGTGATCGTCGGACAGGCGTTTCTGTGCCTGCGCCAGACCGTTCCAATCATCATTGCGGGCGGCGTGCAGCGCTTCTTCAAACACGCTGTCGCTGTTATCGGCGCAGGCCAGGGACGCCACTAGAATACCAATAGCCAGAACTGCGGAACGGACCATCCTTTGCCTCCACAACATCATCTGATTCGCGCATTCTAGCGGTAGGAAAGCACCCGGGGCGTGGTGTTTATGTAAAACTTCAAGCGCGCCGTGAAGGCCGGATTTATCCCCCGGGGCCGGGTTTGTTTATACTGCCCGATTTGCCGAGGCGCCAAGCGATGGAAAACAGCACACGGTTACTGTGGCGACAGGAAGAGAGCCTGGCCGGACGGCGGGTTCTGGTGGTCGACGCCAACGACCCGGAGCTGGCCGACTTGCCCGCCGAGCAGGTCTATCTGCACGCCGACGATTACACCGTCGGTGCCCACCAGTGGGCGCCTCTGCCCACGCTCCCCGAGGACACCGACCTGGTGATCCTGCCGCTGCCGAAATCGTCGGAGCGCCTGGAACTGTTGCTGCGCGGCCTTGCCGGCAGCGTCGAGGAACCGCTGGAGGTGTGGCTGGTGGGGCCGGCCAAGGGCGGCATCCGCGGCGGCGTGACGCGGCTGTCCCGGCACGCCGACGGGGTGACCCTGGTGGACAGCGCCCGTCACTGCAAAGTCTATCGCGGCGCCTTGCGGCCGGGGCCGGCACTCTCCCTGGAGCAGGTGGAAAGCGTGGTGCGCGTCGACGATCTGGACGTGATCAGCTATCCGGGGGTGTTCAGCCACGGCCGCCTGGACGAAGGCACCGCCCTGTTGCTGCAGGCGCTCGCCGAGGCGGCGCCCCGCGGCAAGGCGTTGGATATGGGTTGCGGCTGCGGCGTGATCACCGCCGCGCTGGCCCATGCCGGCTGCAACGTGACCGGCACCGATGTGAGCGCCACCGCGGTGGCCGCCGCCTGCAGCACCCTCAACCGCAACCACTTGCAGGGCAAGGTGGTGGGCGGGGACCTCTACGGCGGCGTGGAGGGGCGTTACCAGACCCTGGTGACCAACCCACCGTTCCACGACGGCCGTGACCGCACCATGTCGATCACCCGGCGCCTGATCGAACAGGCGCCGCGCCATCTCGAGGAACACGGTGAATTCTGGATGGTGGCGAACCGCGAGCTGCCCTATGTGCAGTGGCTCGACGCTGCCTTCCGGCACGTGCAGGTGGTGAGCGAAACCAACCGCTTTCGCGTCTACCGGGCGCTGCGCTAAAGGCGCCCGGTCTCGCGCATCCAGTCGATGCAGCGGCGCAGCATGGTTTCCAGCGGCACCGTGGCGTCGAACCCCAGCTCCTGCACCGCTTTGCTGCCATCCGCGTGAACCCGGCTGGTGACCAGCGCCACCTTCTCCGGGGTCAGGCGCGGTTCCTGCCGGGTGAACAGCCCGCCGACCGCGTAGACCTGCCCGGCCAGCCGCAGCAGCCAGACCGGCATCGGTTTGCGCGGCGTGGGCCGGTCGAGCAGCCGGCCGATGGTGTTGGCCAGCTCCAGAAAGCTGGCCTCGACGCCGGCAAGAATATAGTTCTCGCCGCGCACTCCTTTCTCCACCGCCGTCAGGTGCGCCCGCGCCACTTCCTCCACCGCGCAGAAGTTACCGCCGCCGGGCGGCACGCCGGGCAGCTTGCGCTGCTCGATCAGCGTGATCATCTGCGACCAGTTGTGGGTGTCACCGGCGCCGATAATGCCGCAGGGGTTGAGAATCACCGCGTCGAGACCGTGCTGCATACCGTGACGGATCTCTTCCTCGGCCAGATACTTGGTGCGGTTATAGCCGATCCAGTCGTCGGCGGCGTTGGACGGTGACGCCTCGTCGATGGCCTCGTCCTGGATGCCCCAGGCGGAAATCGAGGAGGTATGAATAAAGCGCCCGGCCTGGTTGCGCAGCGCGGCGGTGATCAACGCCCGGGTGCCCATCACATTGTCCTGGTACTGGCGCTGGTTCAGGTGCCGCCAAAGGCTGGTATTGCCCGCCACATGGAACACCGCGTCCACCGCCGGCGGCATCACCAGGGTGACTTCCGTGGCGTTGTCCATCGGCGCCTCCACCACTTTGACCCCCAGGGCGGACAGGGCCGCGCCGTCGCTGCCGGGGCGCAGCAGGGCGGTCACTTCCCAGCCGGCGTCGAGCAACTGTCGGGTGATATGGCCGCCCAGAAAACCCCGGGCACCGGTAATAAAAGCGCTGGGCATAGCGCGCACTCCTTGTTTCGGTGTGCTACTTATCGCCCAGCGGGCGCCGTCCTGCAACCCTCAGCGGATAAAGCCCGGCCCCTGCCGCCGCACCCGCAGAAAGCTGGGGAAGCGCGGCAGGCCGTGGCGCGTGCGGCCATAAAACTTGTAGGTCACCAGGCTGCCGATCGGCGGCGGCTCCGCCCGCTGGGCGTCATTGAAACCGCTGCCGAGACGAAAATGCTGCCCGCTCGCGGTTTCCACCAGCAGCGCGCCCATCTTGCCTTCCAGCCGCCCCTCGCCGGGCAGATGAGCCACCACCCGCGCCTCGGCGTCCTGGTAGGGCTTCACCTTGAGCAGATCCGCCGAGCGGTAGCTGCGGTAGGGGGCGTCGCCCCGGTGCAGCATCAACCCTTCGCCGCCGGCTTCGATCACTTTCTCCAGGCGCCGGTCGAGCGCCGCCCGGTCGGGGACCTTGAGCTGGCGCACCAGACGCAAATGCGGATTGTCATGATCCTTGAGCAACCGGCGCAGGGTTTGCAGGCGGTCGTCGAAGGGGCCCGCCGCCCGGGGCAGGTCGAACACCATGTAATAGACATCCCGCCAGTGCTCCGGTCCGGTGTCGTGGCGATTGATCAGGCCCACCATTCGGCTGAAGGTGCCGCGCCCCATCCACAGCTCGCCGTCCAGGGGCTGCTCCGGGAAGCCCCGGGTGAACGCCGCCGGCACATCGAAGCGGTTGCCGTGGCGGGAAATCAGGTCTTCGCCGTCCCAGTAGGCGCGCACGCCGTCAAACTTTTCGCTGACCCAGTAGCGGGAAAGGTCCGCTTCCCCCTGATAGACCCGGGCCTGGGTCAGCGCCGGCACGGTGCGGCCGTGCCCGACACTGGCCACCACCACGCCGAACGCCAGCACCGTGGCCAGTACGAACAAAAAAATTGCACGAGACATCCTTGTCCCCTCCCATCAATAAACGGAAGTGGTCAGTCTCCAACAATCGGGGACGGGGCTCTGTCGGCCAGGGCTGAAATTGCTGTAAGCCAGAACGGCAAGTTTTGAACGCGATTGATTAAGCGCTCCGGAACATTCTACTAAGCCGGAGCTTTGTGGGAGCTTGCCTTGCAAGCGAAAGGGCGGCAAAGCCGGCCGGCAGGATCCCAGAGACGTTGATGGTGCTGCCGTCAGAAATCTCTCTGGCATCCTGCCGGGAGCTTCGCTCCCTTTCGCGGGCCGGGCCCGCTCCCACAACTCCGTTTCCATTCGCAGGCAGGCGGCTCCAGACACAAAAAAAGCCGCGCTAGGCGGCCCTTCTCATGTCTGGAGCGGGTGAAGGGAATCGAACCCTCGTATGCAGCTTGGGAAGCTGCCGTTCTACCATTGAACTACACCCGCGAACGGCGGCTATTACACCGGGATTCCCGCGCCCTGTCCAGCCGGTTCCGCACAATGTGGGAGCGGGCCCGGCCCGCGAAAGGGCGCGAGGCCCTGGCGCATCAGCTCTTTTTCGGCTGCTTCACCATCCGCAGGTACGGCTTCTTCTCGTCCCAGCCTTCCGGGAACAGTTTGGCGGCGGCCTCGTTGTCCAGCGAGGGCACGATGATCACGTCGTCGCCGTCGTTCCAGTTCACCGGGGTGGCCACCTTGTAGCCGTCGGTGAGCTGCAGGCTGTCGATCACCCGCAGGATTTCATCGAAGTTACGGCCGGTGCTGGCCGGGTAGGTGATGGTCAGGCGGATCTTCTTGTTCGGGTCGATCACGAACACGCTGCGCACCGTCAGGGTGTTGTCGGCGTTGGGGTGAATCATGCCGTAGGCCTGGCTCACGGAGCGGTCCGCGTCGGCCAGCAGCGGGAAGTTCAGCGCCGAGCCCTGGGTTTCCTCGATGTCGCCGCACCAGGCGTTATGGTCCTCGAGGGGGTCCACGGACAGGCCGATGACCTTGGCGTTGCGCTTGTCGAATTCAGGCTTGAGGCGGGCCACTTCGCCCAGCTCGGTGGTGCACACCGGGGTGAAATCCTTCGGGTGGGAGAACAGCACCACCCAGCTGTCGCCGGCCCAGTCGTGGAATGAGATCGGGCCTTCGGTGGAATCCTGTTTGAAATCCGGGGCGGTATCGCCGAGTTGCAGTGCCATGGGTGTGTCTCCTGGTCTCAGTACGAATGCGATGTTGTTTGGCTGGTGCTAAGAACATAGAGGCTTCCGGCCCCCCTTTAAAGGGGGCCGGTCATAATCAATCGCGCTAAGCAAATAGCACCCCGCGGCGCGGGGTGCCGGTGGCGGTCAGCCGTTGGCGGCCACGCTGAGACGGTTTAGGGTGCGTTCTTCCAGGCGGTCGAGACGCTCCCGGCAGGCACGGAAGGTGCGGCTGATGCGGGTGGTGTTGTCGATCATCGCCAGCTTCGGCCAGGTGGTCTGTTCGCCGGCGCGAATGAAGGCGCGCACGTCTTCCAGCGACGGGTTGCTGAGCACGCGCAGGGCGTTGCGGGGCTGGCGCGGCGGGATCAGGTTGATGTCGCCGATGTAGCGTTGCTTGACCACGGTCTGCGCTTTGTCGACCACCAGCCCCAGGTCGTTGGAGCGCACCCGGCGGCGTACCAAATCCAGCGCGTAGTGCAGGTTCATGGACACGTTGCGGATCGCCCAGTCGCTGAGGGTGCTGAGGCTGGAATCGGTGCTTTCACTGCGCGGCAGGAAGGGCACCACGTGCGGGTTGGTCTGGCTGACGATGGAGTGGTTGACGCCGAACAGCCGTGACAGGCGGCGGATCGGCAGATCGTCCTGAATCGAGCCGTCAACGAATTTGCGCCCGGGGATGTACGGCACGCGCTCGCCGTCCAGGTTCTTGGCCCACAGGCTCACCGGCGGGTAGATGCCGGGAATCGCACAGCTCGCCAGCGCCGCTTTACGGATCAGAACATTGGGCGAGGTGCGCCAGTTGAGCAGGCGGCTTTGCTGGTTGCGGTCGTAGGGGCTGACGGTGATGTTGATCTCGCGGCCGGTCTTTCGGTAGGCCTCTTCGAACGTCAGGTCCTTGATGTTCTCTTCCAGGCAGGCTTCCAGGTGGTCGCCGTCGAGCACCGGGGTGCCGCGCAGCAGGCCTTTCCAGCCGATCGCCTTGAACGCTTCCATATAGATGTTTTCCGGTTCCAGCTTGGCGGCCAGTTCGTCGTTGTCATGGGTGCCCACCACGGCGGCGACGATGCTGCCGGCGCTGGAGCCGGAGATCACCGAGGGCAGCAGGCCCTGTTCCCAGAGGGTTTTCGCCACGCCGATGTGGAACAGCCCCAGGGCGGCGCCGCCGGAGAACATCAGGCAGCTTTGCCCGAAAGCCTGGCCGGTGGTTTCGAAGAAATCCAGTTTTTGCTTGAGCCCGAACTCGGCGAAGTCGCCGTCACAGAGGTAGTCCAGGGCGGTGCATACCTCTTCCAGATAGCGCTCGATCAGCCGCTTGGTGCCGGTGCGGCTGTGGCCGTAGAGAGCGGGGTTGGAGATATTGCCCAGGTTGCCGTGCAGGCCTTCATGCAGGTGAAAGACCAGTTTGTTGACGTCGTTGCGCTCGCGGGCCTGGCGGATCTGCCACAGGCGGTTACGGATCAGTTCGTAATCGTAGTGGGGCGAGCGGTCGATGTCTTTCCACTCGTCGGCGCCGCCGAGCCGGTCGTATTCACGGCTGGCACGGCACCATTCGTCGTAGCTGCTGGCTTGCGCGATAGCGCGCTCAAGCTGCTTGAGCGTACGTTTCATGCGGTTCTCCCTGGCGGATACTGTTTTTATCGTTGTCCCCGAGTCTAGCCTCGCCGGACCGGCCCCTGATGCCCGGATTGTCCGACAAACGCGTAATATTGCCATCAGGTAATGTAAATATTGTGGCTATTCGCCGTCGCTGTCCATGCCGCGACGGTACTGCCCGGGTGTGACGCCGGTATGGCGCTTGAAACTGCGCTGGAAGCAGCGTATGTCGGCGTAACCCAGGTCCGCGGCGATCTCCGCCTGTGGGCAGCGGCTTTCCAGCAGACGGGCCTTGGCGCGCTCCAGGCGCACGCTGTCGAGGATTTCCCGCCAGCCGGTGCCTTCCGCGACCAGATGCCGGTGCAGGGTGCGGGTGTTGAACCGCAGGGCGTGGGCCACCTGATCGCGGTCGGGGAGGGGGCCGCCCAGCGCCGCCTGCAGGTGATGACGGACGCGCAGCGACAGGCTGGTGGCGATGCCCAGGGTTCCCAGGTGCCGGGCGGCGTGCTCTTCAAGGGGGCCCAGCTGATGCGGCTCGGGCCGGCGCGGCGGGCGGGCGAGCATGTCGCGGTCGCCGATCAGCGCGGAGTAGGGTTGGTTGAAGTCCACCGGGCAGCCGAACAAGCGCTGGTATTCCCGGGCCTGCTGGGGGTCGCTGGGGCCGGCATGCTCGAACCAGACCCGCTCCGGGTTGAGCGCTTGATCGTCGGCGAGCCAGCGGGTGTAACGCAGCCAGCCGGCGAAAACGGCCTCCACCAGATGGCGCCGCACCGGCTGGCGGTTGCAGCGGGGATGCCAGAGTATCCGCGATTCATTGCCGCGCAGCCGGGTTTCCACGCTGCCCAGGTCGCCGACCCGTTTCTCGTAGCGCGCCACCTTGGCCAGGGCCTCCAGCAGCGTGCTGGCGCTCAGGGCGATATGGCCGAGCACGTTGAACACGCCCGGGGGCAGATATTCACTGGCGTGCAGGCCGAACAGCGGGTCCCCGCTGCGATCGGCCAGTTCCGCGATCAACACTTCGAAGCGATCACCGGGCACATGAAGGTCCGGCAGATCCAGCGCCCGCGGGTCAAGGCCCGCCGCCGTCAGGGCGCCGGCGTTGTCCACGCCGGCGGCCCGGGCCGCGGCAAGATAGGCGCGCAGCCCGGTCGCGGAAACAAAGCCTAGCGGCCCCATGGGTGATCAGTTCAGTTGGAAGGTGATTTGAACGCTGGCGGTCACGTCCTGCTCGCCGGGGCGGTAGCTTTGCGAGGCGTCTTCCTTGGCCATGGCGGCGCGCATCGGCATCGGACCGGGGACGTTATAGCCCTGGGCGTTGATCTGCATCGCCTCACCCAGCTCGCGGCCGGCGGCCCGGGCCAGTATTTCGGCCTTTTCACGGGCGGCGCGCACCGCCTTTTCCAGGGCCTGGTTGGCCAGCTCGTTGGCGTTGCTGATTTCAGTGCCGCCAGGACGCACTTCCTTCAGGCCCAGGCCGGCGAGGCCGTCCGCCAGTTCCGCGTAGCGTTCCACGCCGGAGGTGCGGAAGCTCACTTCGCGGCTCACCTGATGGCCGATCAGTTTGCGTTCCGGCTGATACTCCCATTCCGGGGCGATCTGGATGTCGCTGGCGGTGATGTGCTTGTCGTCGATCTGCAACTGCTCGGCAAGATCCAGCATCGCCTGCACTTGCCGGTCCACCTCGTCCTTCATGGCGGACACGTCGTCGCCGCGCTCGCGGGCCACGGCCACCAGATTAAAGATGTCCGGGCGCGCCTTGATGGTGCCCTCGCCGGATACGCTGACGGTATCGCGGTCGGCGAGCGGCTGGCCGTTGCCGCCGCAGGCGGTGAGCGCCAGTACGGCCAGCAGGCCGGTCAAAAGGTGGGCGGTGTTCCTCATGGGTGTGACTCCTTGTGATTAAGTGCGTACGGCCCTTGGTTGTGGACTGCGCTAACTCTATCATCCCCTCCTGAGTTGCAGGAGGTACCATGACGCGTATTGAGCAGGCGATTAGACAATCCCTGGGTGAAATCATCCCCGAGGAACTCGGCGTCGACCTGGTTTCCGCCGGTACGGTGACGGAAATCGAGGAACAGGAAGGGCGTGTGCGTCTGGCGGTGCACCCCGGCTACCCCTGCGCCTCGCGGTTGCCGGCGCTGCGCCGGGAGATCGAAGAGCGGGTGAGCCCGCTGCTGGAAGGCCGTGAGCTGGTGCTGGACCTGTCGGTGCGTATTAAACCGCACCGCGCCCAGCACGACATGCCGGCGATGATGCAGGCGGCCAATGTGATCGCGGTGGCCTCCGGCAAGGGCGGGGTGGGCAAATCCACCACCGCCGTGAACCTGGCGCTGGCGTTGCACGCGGAGGGCGCCAAGGTGGGCCTGCTGGACGCGGATATCTTCGGGCCCAGCCAGCCGATCATGCTCGGCCTGCCCAAGGGCACCCGCCCGGAAACCCGCGACGGCAACGCCTTCGTGCCGGTGATGGCGCACGGCATTCAGACCATGTCCATGGGCTACCTGGTCACCGAGCAGACTCCGGTGGTGTGGCGCGGGCCCAAGGCCAGCGGCGCGCTCACCCAGATGATGCAGCAGACGCTGTGGCACGATCTGGATTATCTGATCGTCGACCTGCCGCCGGGCACCGGCGACATCCAGTTGACTCTGGCCCAGAAAATTCCGGTGGCCGGGGCGGTGGTGGTCACCACGCCCCAGGACATCGCGCTGCTGGACGCGGTCAAAGGCGTGGAGATGTTCCGCAAGGTGGACATCGGCGTGCTGGGCATCGTCGAGAACATGGCGGTGCACATCTGCTCCAACTGCGGCCACGAAGAGCACGTGTTCGGCCAGGGCGGCGCCGACCGCATGGGCCGCGATTACGATACCCCGGTGCTGGGCTCGCTGCCGCTGTCGCTGCGTATTCGTGAGCAGGCGGACGGCGGCACGCCCACCGTGGCGGCGGACCCGGACAGCGCCGAGGCCCGCTTGTATCTGGATACCGCGCGGCGCATGGCGGCGCGCCTGTCCCTGACCCGCGAAGGGCGGCGTGCGTTTCCCAAGGTGGTGATGCAGCACTGATTCCGGGTACCATTCACCGTTTAGGGTTGCCGAACCGATAAAGGATTCCAATGAGCATCAAGTCCGACCGCTGGATCACCCGCATGGCCACCGAACACGGCATGATCGAGCCGTTCCAGGCAGGCCAGGTGCGTACCGATGCCAATGGCGAAAAACTGATTTCCTACGGGGTCTCCAGCTACGGCTATGACGTGCGCTGCGCCGACGAATTCAAGGTGTTCACCAATATTCATTCGGCCACCGTGGACCCCAAGCATTTCGACGAGAAAAGCTTCGTCGACATCAAGGGCGACTACTGCACCATTCCGCCCAACTCCTTTGCCCTGGCGCGCACCGTGGAGTACTTCCGGATTCCGCGCAGTGTGCTGACCATCTGCCTGGGCAAATCCACCTACGCGCGCTGCGGCATCATCGTCAACGTGACGCCGCTGGAGCCGGAGTGGGAAGGGCACGTGACGCTGGAGTTTTCCAACACCACCAATCTGCCGGCGCGCATCTACGCCCACGAGGGCGTGGCGCAGATGCTGTTCCTGGAATCCGATGAAGAGTGCGAGACGTCGTACAAGGATCGCGGCGGTAAATACCAGGGCCAGCGCGGCGTCACCTTGCCGCGCACCTGATCCGGCCTAGGGCGTGGGGCCGTTGTATTCGGTCATGATCAGTTCCCCGTGCAACAGCGCGCTTTCAATGTGGCGCGCTTTGACCACCATGTAGCCCACCTCCGGGGCCACCCAGAACAGGGTGCGGCGGCTCTCTTCCTTGTCTTCTTCCCGTTTCTTTTCCACCACCAGGGTGTCCAGATCGCCCATCGGCGTGTCGATGGTTTCCCGGTCGATAACGATGAAGTGATGCTCGCGGATATCGTCACCGTACACACTGGTGGCGCTGTATTCCTTGTCGCCGGTGGCGAACACGCAGCGCGCGCGCAGCAGCATGCTGAGCTCATCCAACGCCTGGTCGGGAATCGGGAAGGACTCCTCGCCGGAATCCGATTCGCTCACCGCCCGGCCCTGTTCCCAGTTGAAATCGGTGTCGTGGTAACGGTGCTTGCCGAAGCCCTTGAACTCGTGGGTGTAGCGTTCGGTGCGGGGCGCGCAGTCGTTCCAGTGGAACCAGCTTTCCTCGCGGTTGTTGAGCAGCCAGGAATGGGCTTCGAAGCGCATGTGGTAGCGGTCTTCGCCGCTGGCCGGCTCCAGCACCAGGTCGGCCTTGATCGGGGTGGGGATTTTATTGACGTAGATGCGGTATTCGGCGGAGAAGGGCGGCAGCGAAGCGCCCGCCGCCAGCACCGGTAACAGGCTTGCCGTCACCAGCAGGGCCAGGCCGCTCAGGTATCTCATGGCAGGCTCTCCAGGTTCATGACGTGGCGGCCATCGTCGTTTTCCTGAACCAGTTGCACCAGGGTGTAATCGCTCCCGGGAGCGAACCACAGCCAGGTTTGCCGCTCACTGTCCGCTTCGCGCAGCCGCCGCACCTTCACGGTGGCCAGGTCCTTGCCGTCGATTTCCAGCGTTTCCCGGCCTTCCACCTGGAAGCGCTGTTTTTCCACGCCGCGCTCGTCGGCCACGTTGAGGGTGATGTCCCGGTCGCCACGGGCCAGGCGGCACTGCAACGCCAGGGTCAGGGCGATCTTGTCGGTGGCCGGCTCGTCCACCGCGTAGCGGTAGGGCTCGTGGTCGGTGCGTTCGCTGGTGGCCTGCTTGTCCGTGATACGCAACTCCGCCGCCTTGACCCGGCCCAGGCCTTCCCGGTGGTAGCCGTAGTACTGGGTCACGGGCAGACAACCCTGCCAGGTGAACACCGAGGTTTCGCGGATTTCGCCGAGAAAATTACTGGCCGACACTTCCATTTCCCAGCGCTCACCGCCGGCCTTGGAGAGGGTGCGCTGTGCGCCCACGGTGAACGGGAAGCCGGCGGCTTTCAGCCGGTATTGGGTGTTGAAGCTTTGCACCGGGGATTCCGCCAAAGCCGGGGTCGCGGCCAGCAGGCCGGCGAGCAGCAGGCTAGCCGTGCGTGTCCATCTGAAAGCCCTGCGGGGGCAGGCGTTCGCCATCCAGTTCCACTCCCTGGTCGGTCATCTGTAAGCGCTGCTGCGCACGCCAGCGCAACACTTGAGGGTACAAGCGATGTTCTTGCGCTTGAACCTTTTCTGACAGGGTTTCGGCGGTATCGTTCGCCGCCACCGGGAAACGGGCCTGGGCGATCAGCGGGCCGCCGTCCAGCTCGTCGGTGACGAAATGCAGCGAGCAGCCGTGCTCGTGGTCGCCGGCTTCCAGCGCCCGGGCATGGGTATTGAGCCCCGGATACTTGGGCAGCAGGGAAGGGTGGATGTTGATCAGCCGGCCCTGGTAGTGGCGCACGAAGCCGGGGCTGAGGATGCGCATGAACCCGGCCAGCACCACGGTATCGGCGCCGTGGGCGTCGATGACCTCGATCATCGCCTGGTCGAAACTGGCGCGGTCCGGGAAGCCCCGGTGGTCGATCGCCTGCGCCGGCACGCCGGCCCGCTCGGCGCGGGCCAGGCCGGCGGCGCCGGCCTTGTTGCTCAGCACCAGGCTGACCCGGGCGGGCAGTTCCCCGGCGTCGATGGCGTCAAGAATGGCTTGCAGGTTGGAACCGGTGCCGCTGATCAGCACCGCAAGCCGGTGGGTCATGACGCCAGGCCTTCCAGGGACACTTCGGGTTGGTCATTGTCGCTGGCGTGAATGGCACCGATCACGAAGGCGTCCTCGCCGCCCGCGGCCAGTAAGGCCAGGGTCTGGTCCACCTGCTCCCGGGGCACCACCACCACCATGCCGACGCCGCAGTTGAAGGTGCGGTACATTTCGTTGGTCGGCACCTGGCCCTGCTCCTGGAGCCAGCGGAACACCGCCGGCCACTGCCAGGACTGGGTGTCGATCACCGCCCGGGTGCCGTTGGGCAGCACCCGCGGCAGGTTTTCCGGCAGGCCGCCGCCGGTGATGTGCGCCAGGGCGTGCACCGGCACCTGCTTGATCAGCTCCAGCAGGCTTTTCACGTAAATGCGGGTGGGCGCCAGCAGGTGCTCCATCAGCGGCTTGCCGTCCAGGTCATCGGTGTCGTCGGCCTGCTCGAGAATACGCCGCACCAGGGAGTAGCCGTTGGAATGCGGGCCGGACGCGCCCAGGCCGATGATGGTGTCGCCGGGCGCCACCTTGCTGCCGTCGATGATGCCGTCGCGCTCCACCACGCCGACGCAGAAGCCGGCCAGGTCGTAGTCCTCGCCCTCGTACATGCCGGGCATTTCCGCGGTCTCGCCGCCGATCAGCGCGCAGCCGGCCTGCTCGCAACCCTCACCGATGCCGGAGACCACCCGCGCGGCGGTGTCCACGTCCAGCTTGCCGGTGGCGTAGTAGTCGAGGAAGAACAGCGGCTCCGCGCCGCCCACCACCAGGTCGTTGACGCACATCGCCACCAGGTCGATGCCCACGGTGTCGTGGCTGTCGTGTTCCATGGCCAGACGCAGCTTGGTGCCGACGCCGTCGGTGCCGGCCACCAGCACCGGGTTCTTGTAGCCCTCGGGCAGGGCACAGAGCGCGCCGAAGCCGCCCAGGCCGCCCATCACTTCCGGGCGCAGGGTTCGCTTGGCTATCGGGCCGATGCGCTTGACCAGGTCATTACCGGCATCGATGTCCACGCCGGCGTCGCGGTACGTCAGCGGCCGTTTTTGTTCGCTCATGGCAGGCTCCAGGAAGGTGAGGGCGCGCTATTCTAGCAACCGCCGTCCCTGCGGGGGAACCGGCGAGTGGATATTCGCCAGCGCCGGCCATATCAGTGATAATGTCGCGCCCTGAAGTTCTCTGATTCGGAATGGTTCGATGTATCGCTTGCTGTTAGGCCTGATTGTCGGGTTTCTGTGCGTTTCCCCCGTGTTCGCCGCCGATGCCGGCGAAGTGTCGGTGCCCCTGGAGGGCGAGCAACCACGGGGCGCGGAGGCCCGTGAGCAGGCACTGCGGCAGGGCCTGGAAACGGTGATCCGGCGGCTCACCGGCCGCGACCAGGTGGCGGATCTGCCCGGCGTCGCCGGCGTTCTCGAGGACCCGTCGCGCTGGTTGATGCGCTACGCCTACGACGGCGGCACGCCGCCGCGCCTGAACGCGGTGTTCGACGACCGCGCGCTGGTGCGCCATTTGTCCGACCAGGGCGCGCCGGTATGGAGCGGCGAGCGGCCGCCGGTACTGGTGTGGCTGGTATCGGAAGGCACTGGCCAGGGCCGCATGGTGGCGGCCGGCGAACCGCTGGCGGAAAAACTCACTTCGGCGGCGGCCCGCCGCGGCGTCTCCCTGACGCTGCCCGAGTGGGACCAGCGCGACCGGGACACGGTCGCCGTGGCCGATATTCGCGGCCGCTTCGACGGCCCGCTGCTGCAGGCTTCCCGCCGTTACGAGACCGACTGGGTGGCCACGGCGGTGCTCTACGACAGCGGCCAGGGCGGCGCCACCACCCTGAACTGGCGTTTGCTGCAGGACGGCGATGCCGTGGCCAGCAGCCGCGACCGCGCCGACGACAGCGGCGCCGCCCTGGACCGCCTGGTGGATGTGATCGCCGACCGCATCGCCGAGCGTTACTCGGTGCGTTCCGGCGCCGGCGACGGCGGCGATGGGGCCGACGATGGCGAGCCCTCCGAGCCGGCCGGCGACGCGCTGGTGGACCGCTCCGGCTGGATCACCGTGCGCGGCGTTCAAAGCCTGACCGACTGGCAGCGGCTGCGCCAGGCGCTGTCCGATCTGGGGCTGATGCGCTCGGTGGCGCTGCGGGTGGCCAGTGACGACCGAGTTCAGTTCGAGGTGGATTTCGCCGGCGGTCGCTCGCAATTGATACGCAGCGTCACCGGCGTGGAGGGGCTCAGCGAATGCGAGGAGCCGGCCGCCGAATCACCCACGTTCTGTTTCCGCTAGCCGCCCGTGACCGGTCAACTGCCCCTCGCCCTTGAGCTGCGCGAAGGCCACGCTCTGGAGAACTTCCACGCCGGGCCGAACCGCGCCGCCTGGGCCACGGTGTCCGCCGCCGGCGACGGCGACGAGCGTCAGGTGTTCGTGTGGAGCGCCGCCGGCCAGGGCCGCAGCCATTTGCTCGAAGGGGCGGTGCGCCGGGCCCAGGAGCAGGGCCGCGACGCCTGCCTGCTGCCCGCCGCCGAACTGCTGCCGTTGGTGCCGGACGTGCTGGAATCCATGGAGCAGTTTCAGCTGCTGGCGGTGGACGACGTGGATCTGTTCGCCGGCCACCGGGAGTGGGAGGAAGCGCTTTTCCACCTCTATCACCGGGTGATGGCCCTGGGCGGCACCCTGCTGTTCAGCGCCGGCGCCTCGCCGGGCGGCGTGCCCTGGGGCCTGCCGGACCTGGCCACGCGGTTGGCCGCCGGCCCGGTGTTCCGGCTGCAGCCCCTGGAAGAGGACGACCTGGTGACCCTGCTGATCGAGCGCGCCAACGAGCGCGGCCTCAAGCTGGGCGGCGACGTGGCCCGCTTCATGGTGCTGCGCAGCGAGCGGGCGCCGGCGGCCCTGATTCAGCGGCTGGCCACCCTGGACCGGGTGGCCCTGGCCCGCCAGCGGGCGCTGACCATTCCTTTCGTCAAGGATGTGTTCGGCTGGTGACCGTGGCGCCGCGCGCCCGGTCCGGCTTGAGCAGCTTGCGGCGCAGCCCTTCCCAGACCAGAGCGCCGACCACCATGCTGATCAGAATCAGCACCAGTTTGGGCAGGCTCGCCAGGGTCCAGAACAGCACGTCGATGGAGGTGGTTTCCAGGTTCTGGGCGATCACGATCAACACCAGGATCAGCAGCAGAATCTGCAGCGCGCCCAGCGGATGACGGCGCAGCCAGCCGCCGGCGCCGCGCGCGGTGCGCCCCAGTGGGGACGATGAGTGCCGGGTGTCATAGGGGTCCGTTTCCATAGATCGGCTCCTTCGGTTCGCTGCGGGCAGTTCGCGTGCGGCGATACTGTAAAGAAGTTCCAGACTATCACGGTCTCGGTCAAGTATTTATCAAGGCGCCTCCCGGGGAGGCGCGGGCGATGCGGGAGGTAACAGCCAGTTATGGATATCAGCTCCGGATGGGATCTAGTGGTGCTGGGCAGCGGCCCGGCCGGGGAAGCCGCCGCCATGCAGGCGGCCAAAGGGGGCCTGCGCGTCGCCATGGTCGACCGTGACGACCAGATGGGCGGCAACTGCACCCACTGGGGCACGATTCCCTCCAAGGCGCTGCGCCACCAGGTGCGTCAGGTGGTGCGCTCGCAGCGCAACCCGTTGCTTCGCGGGCTGATCAGCCCGCGCCAGGTGCGCTGGCAGGATCTGATTCAGCGTTCCCGCGAAGTGGTGGACAGCCAGGTGCAGGTGCGCACCGATTTTTACGTGCGCAACCGGGTGCGTTTGTTTAACGGCCAGGGCCGTATCGAAAGCGCCGGTGAAGTGCGGGTGGACGACCAGGCCGGCCGCCAGTGGTCCCTGCGCACCCGCAACATTCTGATCGCCACCGGCTCGCGGCCGTACCGCCCGGCGGACGTGGACTTCGACCACCCGCGTATCTACGACTCCGACACCATCCTGGAAATGAAGCACACGCCGCGCAATATGATCGTCTACGGCGCCGGCGTGATCGGCTGCGAATACAGCTGCCTGTTCACCGGCCTGGGCATTCGCGTGGACCTGGTCAATAACCGTCAGCATCTGCTCGATTTCCTCGACGCGGAAATCTCCGACGCGCTCAGTTACCACCTGCGCGACCAGGGCGCCACCATCCGCCACAGTGAGGAATACACCCATATCGAGGCGGACGATGACGGCGTGACGCTGGTGCTGCGCTCCGGCAAACGGCTGCGCGCCGACGCCTTGATGTGGAGCAACGGCCGCTCGGGCAACACCCAGAACATCGGCCTGGAAAACCTGGGCCTCAAGCCCAACAGCCGTGGCCAACTGGCGGTGGACGAGCGCTATCAGACGGAAGTGGCCGGCGTTTACGCGGTGGGCGACGTGATCGGCTGGCCGTCATTGGCCAGTGCCTCCTACGACCAGGGCCGGTTCTGCGCCCAGGGCATCGTCGAGGGCGGCCCGGTGAAACAGGTCACCGACGTGCCCACCGGTATCTATACCATTCCCGGCATCAGCTCCGTGGGCCGCACCGAACAGGAGCTCACCGAGGCCCGTGTGCCCTACGAAGTGGGCCAGGCGTTTTTCAAGAATCTGGCGCGGGCACAGATCACCGGCGAGCGGGTGGGCATGCTGAAAATCCTGTTCCACCGGGAAACGCTGGAAGTGCTGGGGATTCACTGCTTCGGTTACCAGGCCATGGAAATCGTCCATGTGGGGCAGGCGGTGATGCGCCAGCCCGCCCCCAACAACACCCTGCATTATTTCGTCGACACCACCTTCAATTACCCGACCATGGCGGAGGGCTACCGGGTGGCGGCGATCAACGGCATGAACCGGGTCAGCCGCTAGCGCTGGGCGCGGCTGCGTTCGTGGAAGAATTCCCGGGTTTTCTGGCTGGCGCCGGTGGACTTGCGCAGCAGCGCCAGCGTCACGCCGGCGCCGCCCCGGTTGGCCGGCGCGCTGTGAAACGCCAGCACCTGCTCGAACTGCTCCAGCCAGAACAGCACATAGCTTTTCAATAGCGCCGGGCGCTCGCTGTGCTCGCCCTTGCCGTGGCTGATCAGCACCGTGCGCAGCCCGTTCTGCTGGGATTCCTGGATAAACAGATAGACCCGGTCGCGGGCCTCCACCAGGCGTACCCGGTGCAGATCCAGGGTCGCCTGGGGCTCGTACTTGCCCAGACGCAGCTTGCGGTAGACGCCTTCCTGCACGCCGTTCTTCTTCAAACCGACAATATCGTAGGGGCCGGCCTGGGGGACCTGGTCGGGCAGGGTCAGCGGGTTGGGATCGCGGTCCGGGCGGGCCACCGCGGAGGCGCGGCGCAGGCGCTGGGTCAACGTGGGCTCACCGCGACGGAAGTCGCGCACCCGGTCGTCTTCCTTGAGAGGCGCCACACCGGTCATTTCCTGACGGAATAAATCATCGTCGAAGTCGGCCATGGCCCCTCTCCTTGAAAGAAGTGTGAGACCCAATCCTACCAAGACGACACATCAAAGGGGAGCCAGGGCGCATGCGGGCATGTTCCCTGGGGTGTGCCTCAGCGGGGACGGAAAAGGTCAGTGCGTGTCGCGCTGGGGTCGGGACCGTCCCGCGGGAGCCGTGTCGTCATCATCCAGGTGATGGCGCTGTTTCTTGGCTTCCCGTTTACGACGTTCCTTGTCGGCCCGCTCGTGTTCTTCCCGCCATTCCTGGGCGTCGTAGTCATCAAATTGGCGACGACTCATGTTCGGTACTCTCTATATCACAGTGGCTATGTCGCAATATCGATATCGCAATAAACTGAGTCTTATATAGCACCGAAAGCGGTCCCGGAGAAGGCCGCGTTGTTATTTAACGCGCGTAGGTTTCCTCCAGGTAGTCAAGAATGTGTCCGGACTCAAAGTGTTCTTCGCCGGTATTGGGATCAATCAGATAGGGAATCGCCACCCGGCCGGTGCGGGCCACCAGTTCCTGGCGGTGGCGCTGGCTCGGCTGGTAGTCCATATCAAGCGCCGCGCGCACCTGCGGCAACAGCCAGTCCTGCCATTGATCCCGCCCGCACTGGCGCACCAGGAACGGCAGCTGCAGCTCGCACAGGCGTTCGCGCACCAGCCGCGCGAACGGGCTGGCCTCGAAGGAATAAAGAATCAACGGTTCCTTGGCCGGCTCGCTGTCCTGGCTGCGCAGACCGCGCCCGCCACGCGGTAGCGACGCGGCGAACGAACTGGCCGTGCGCAAGGTACGCAGACGCCAGGCGGCGGGCGCCGGGCGACCGCCGTACTCGCGGTACAGGTAATCGATAATATCGGCGGACTCGTACAGGTCCACGCCGGTATTGGGGTCCATCAGATAAGGGAACAGTTGCTTGCCACCGAGCCTTTCCACCAGCGGCCGGTAGCGGTCGCCGCCCTTGGGGCAAGGGTAGATCAGCACGTCCAGGTCCAGGTCGGTGAGCGCTTCGCGCACCAGACGGCAGAACGGGCAGCCCTCCATGTCATACAGCTCCAGCGGCTCGGCGGGTTGCCGGCCGGCCGGGCGGGTGGCGATGCCACGGCCTTGCTGGGCCAGCGTCGAGGCCAGGGAACGGGCGACATCCAGGGTGCGGGGCAGGGGTGGGGACATGGGTAACTCCTTGATCGGTTGACGCTACGCTAGGGCCTGTCGCCCGGGCCCGCAATGGCCGTGCCGCCGCCGGCGCGGGCGTTATCGGAAAGGGCGTGTCCTTTCCGCTCAGGGCCGTTGAGCACTCCTGTCATTGTTGAGGCGCCGCCGGTGGGGCACTCTGAGCGCCTGATTTTCACAGGAGCCGGCGCTCCCGATTCGCGGGCGCCGCCGGCATTGGCCCAAGGCGAGAGGAAGGTTACATGACCGAAGCCTATATTTATGACGCTATCCGTACCCCGCGTGGCCGGGGTAAGCGGGACGGCTCACTGCACACCGTTAAACCGCTGGACCTGGTGGTCGGCCTGATCGACGAAGTTCGCGGCCGTTTCCCCGATATGGATGTGAACCGCATCGACGACGTGCTGCTCGGCGTGGTCACTCCGGTGGGCGACCAGGGCGCCTGTATCGCCAAGACCGCCGCGCTGGCGGCGGGCCTGCCCGATACCGTGGCCGGTTACCAGCTCAACCGTTTCTGCGCCTCCGGCCTGGAAGCGGTGAACACCGGTGCCCAGAAAGTCGCCTCCGGGTGGGACGATCTGATTCTCGCCGGTGGCGTGGAAGCCATGAGCCGCATTCCCATGGGCTCCGACGGCGGTGCCTGGGCCATGGACCCGATCACCAACTATGAAACCGGCTTCGTGCCGCAGGGCATCGGCGCCGATCTGATCGCCACCATCGAGGGCTTTTCCCGCCGCGACGTGGACGAGTTCGCCGCCGAATCCCAGGCCCGTGCCGCCAACGCCTGGGAAAAAGGCTACTTCCAGCGCTCCGTGGTACCGGTCAAGGACCGCAACGGCATGACCGTGCTGGACCGCGACGAGCACGTGCGCGCCGGCACCACCGCCGACGTGCTGGGCAACCTCAACCCGTCCTTCGAAGTGATGGGCGAAATGGGCGGCTTCGACGCCGTGGCCCTGCAGAAATACCACCACGTGGAGAAGATCAACCACGTGCACACCGGCGGTAACTCCTCCGGCATCGTCGACGGCGCCGCCCTGGTGGTGCTGGGCAACGAGCAGGTGGGCAAGGACTATGGCATGAAGCCGCGCGGGCGCATCGTCGCCACCGCGATCAGCGGCGCCGACGCCACCATCATGCTCACCGGCCCCGCGCCGGCCTGCCGCAAGGTACTGAAGAAAGCCGGCATGACCGTGGATCAGATGGATCTGGTGGAAATCAACGAAGCCTTCGCCTCCGTGGCGATGCGTTTCATGCGTGACATGGGCCTCGACCACGACAAGGTCAACGTCAACGGCGGCGCCATCGCCATGGGCCACCCGCTGGGCGCCACCGGCGCCATGATCCTGGGCACCGCGCTCGACGAACTGGAACGCCGTGATAAGAAATTCGCCCTGTGCACCCTGTGCGTGGGCGGCGGCATGGGCATCGCCACCATTATCGAGCGTCTGTAAACCCAACGGATTCGGAGAAAGAATATGAGTGAATCAACCATCCGCTGGGAACAGGACGCGGATAACATCGTTACCCTGATCCTGGACGATCCCCAGCAGTCCGCCAACACCATGAACGAGCGCTACATGCGTTCCATGGAAGAGATGGTCGCCCGTCTGGAGAAAGAAAAAGACCAGATCGCCGGCGTCATCGTCACCTCCGCGAAAAGCACCTTCTTCGCCGGCGGCGACCTCAATGACCTGATCAAAGTGACCCCGGAACACGCCGCCGAATTCGCCAAGGGCGTGGAAGCCGGCAAGGCGCAACTGCGCCGCCTGGAAACCCTGGGCAAACCTGTGGTCGCGGCGCTCAACGGCACCGCCCTGGGCGGCGGTCTGGAAATCGCGCTGGCCTGCCACCGTCGTATCGCGCTGAACAATCCGAAAGCGCAATTTGGCTTCCCGGAAGTCAGCCTGGGCCTGCTGCCCGGCGCCGGCGGCGTGGTGCGCAGCGTGCGCATGCTGGGCATCCAGAACGCCCTGATGCAGGTGCTGATGCAAGGCCAGCGGCTGAAAGTGGAAAAAGCCAAATCCGTGGGCATCATCGACGAGGTGGTGGACAGCCAGGAAGAGATGCTGGCCAAGGCCCGCGAGTGGATCAAAGCCAACCCCAAGTCCAAGCAACCCTGGGACGAAAAAGGCTACAAGATCCCCGGCGGCACCCCCAGCACCCCTGCCATGGCGCAGAACCTGCCGGCGTTCCCGGCCAACCTGCGCAAGCAGCTGAAAGGCGCCAACTACCCGGCACCGCGCAACATCATGGCGGCCGCCGTGGAAGGCGCCCAGGTGAGCTTCGACGACGCCCTCACCATCGAAGGCCGTTACTTCGTGGAACTGGCCTGCGGCCAGGTTTCCAAGAACATGATCACCGCCTTCTTCTTTAACCTGCAGGCGATCAACGCCGGCGCCAGCCGTCCCAACGACGTGCCCAAGTTCAAGGCCGAAAAAGTGGCGGTGCTGGGCGCGGGCATGATGGGCGCGGGCATCGCCTACGTCACCGCGCGCTCCGGCGCCCAGGTGGTGCTCAAGGATATTTCCACCGAGAACGCCGAGAAGGGCAAGGCGTATTCCGCCAAGCTGCTCGACAAGGAAGTGTCCAAGGGCAAGATGAGCAAAGAGAAGAAAGAAGAAATTCTCGCGCGCATCACCCCCACCGCCGATCCGGCGGACCTGGAAGGCGTGGACTTCATCGTCGAGGCCGTGTTCGAGAACACCGAGCTCAAGCACAAGGTGTTCCAGGAAGTGGAAGACGTGGTCAAACCCGATGCGGTACTGGGTTCCAACACCTCCACGCTGCCGATCACCGGCCTCGCCAAAGGCGTGAAGAAGCAGGAAAACTTCATCGGCATCCACTTCTTCAGCCCGGTGGAAAAAATGCCGCTGGTGGAAATCATCCGTGGTGAAAACACCAGTGATGAAGTGCTCGCCAAGGTGTTCGACTACACCCTGCAGATCAAGAAGACGCCGATCGTGGTCAACGATTCCCGCGGTTTCTTCACCAGCCGCGTGATCGGCACCTTCATCAACGAAGCCATCGCCATGGTCGGTGAAGGCCAGAACGCCAACTCCATCGAGCAGGCCGCCACCCAGGCCGGCTACCCGGTGGGCGCGCTCAAGCTGATCGACGAAATCAACATGAAGCTGTCGTTGAAGATCGCCGATGAGTACAAGGAAGCGGCCAGCAAAGGCGAAGGCGCCAACCAGGCCCATCCCGCCCTGGCGGTGATGGAGAAGATGGTTCGCGAACTGGACCGCCCCGGCAAGCTGGACGGCAAGGGCTTCTACGAGTATCCGGAAAACGGCAAGGCGCACCTCTGGCCGGGCCTGAAAGAACAGTTCGGAGAAAAAGAAGCGATTCCGTTCCAGGACATGCAGGAGCGCATGCTGTTCGCCGAAGCCATCGAAACCGTGAAGTGCTTCGACGAAGGCGTGATCGAATCGGTGGGCGACACCAACATCGGTTCCATCTTCGGCATCGGCTTCCCGGCCTGGACCGGCGGCGTGGTTCAGTACATGAACCAGTACGACGGCGGCCTGCGCGGCTTCGTGGCCCGTGCCCAGGAACTGGCCGACACCTACGGCGAGCGGTTCACGCCGCCCAAATCGCTGGTGGAAAAAGCCGAGAAAGGCGAAATCTTCAAGTAAGCCAACCCGGCGGCACCGGCCACTTTCGGTGCCGCCGTTTCAGTCCTGTTCTGTATTCTTCGGCCCCGCCTTTCGGCGGGGCTTTTTTATGGCCGCCATCCCTGGCGGCCACCCTGCGGGCCGTCGCTGGTGCGACGTTAAGAATTGCTCCCGGCAATTCTTTGTGGCCTTGTGCGAGCGGGCCTTGCCCGCGAAAGGGTGGCGCCAGCCACCCGGCGGGATACCAGAGACCTTACTGGTGTTCTGCTTTATCGGCCTCTGGGATCCTGCCGGCCGGTGTTTCCGGCCTTTCGCGGGCGGGCCCGCTCCCACAGAGCTCATCAGCCAGGTGGGTGACCACATGCTCGGCGTCCTCGGCGATGGCGTAGATGCGTCCGGAGCCCCAGGTGTGCTGCCAGGGCAGGCCCAGGAAGTAGAGGCCGGGGCTGGCGGTGACGCCGCGCTCGTGTTTCGGGTAGCCGCTGTCGTCGAAGGCGGCCGGCACCTTGATCCAGCTGAAATCCGGCGCGTAGCCGATGCACCAGATCACCGTGGTGATGCCGGTGGCGTCCAGATCCAGGCGGGTGGGATGGTCCGGTGCCGGCTCCCACACCGGGCGGTAGGGCGCTTCCGGCGGCGCGTCGATGTTGTGCCGCGCGATATGCTCGTCGATGCTGGCCTTGATGCGGGCGTTGGTGGCGTCGGCGTTGTCGAGATTTTCCCTGAGGTCGTGGCCGAACAGAATCCGGCCGCCTTCCAGGTCTTCCAGGCGCCCGTACAGGCGCATGCCTTCCAGGGCGAAGCGGCGCAGATCAATGTCGCGGCCGCCGTCGCGCCCGGTGACGTAGTGGTTGGCCTTGGCTTTGACCTGATCCTCGCTGAGGTGCTCGCGCACCGGCATGCGGTAGTGGCCCATGTCGTCCAGCCAGGCGACCACGTCGCGGCCCCGGTAGAAGCGCGAGACCCGCGGCGCGGGGCCCACCGCCAGGTGCACCTCGCGGCCGGCCAGGTGCAGGTCCTCGGCGATCTGGCAGCCGGACTGGCCGGTGCCCACCACCAGCACCGGTCCCTCGGGCAGGGCGTCCGGATTACGATAGGCGGAGGCGTCCAGCTGGGTCAGGTGGTCGGGCAGGGCGTCGGCGCAGGGCGGCACCTTGGGCTGGTGGTAGACGCTCACCGCCATGATCACCCGGTCGGCGCTCAGCGCGCCCCGGTCGGTGCGCACACGGTAGCCGCCGCCGGATCGCGGCGTGACCTCCTGCACGGTGACGCCTTCCCGCAGCGGCGGCGAAAAGGCGGCCCGGAAGCGCTCCATCCAGGCGACGATCTGGTCCTTGACCATGAAGCCGTCCGGGTCGTCGCCGTCATAGGGGTGGCCGGGCAGCCGGCACTGCCAGTTCGGCGTGACCAGGGAGAAGCTGTCCCAGCGTTCGTTTTTCCAGGCGTGGAAGGCCTGGTGCTTTTCCAGCACCAGATGGTCGATGTCATGGCGGCACAGCCAGTAGCTGGCGGACAGGCCGGCCTGGCCGCCGCCCACCACGATCACCGGGTAGTGCTGTCCTGCGAAAAAGGGCGTGGTCATGGTGGCTCCTTTCATTGATTAAGTGTCAGCCAATGCGGGTGACGGTGACGCGGGCGTCCTCGACACCGGCGAACTGCCGGCCCCGGGTTTCGATCGCCAGCAATTGGGTTTCCGCGCTGCTGCAGCGGAAACCGAACTTTTGTTCCACCCGGTCCGCGGCCAGGGTCAGCGCCTCGCGGCTGAGGCGCAGGAATTCCGGCAGCGGGTAGTCTTCGCCGCTGCGCAGATAGTCGTGGATCACGGTGGAAGGGGAATAACAATGGCTTTCGCTCTGGTCCGGCCAGCGGACGTCAAAATGCACTTCGGGCATGGTGGGCTCCAGGCTCGGGTTGAATAGCGGATTGAAGGGCGGGCGCGCCGATAAAAGGGGTGCGCCCCAGATCCCAGAACAGGCCGGCTTCTTCCTCCAGGGAGAGGGTGAGACGGTGGCCGGGGTGCACCCGGCCCACGTCGGCGATCGCCAGATCGCGCTGGCGGAACAGGCCGGTGACCGCGTCGCGGTGGGCCTCGGGCACCGCCAGCACGAAGCCGTAGCTGGGGAAGGTGCTCAGCCAGCGCGCCAGGGGCACATCGGCGGGCCGGGGCAGGGCGTTCAGTGCCAGGTGGCCGCCTACGCCGGAGCACTCCAGCAACATCAGGGTGGTGCCCACGAAGCTGGCCATGCTGATGTCCTTGGCGGCGCGGCACAGGCCGCGCTCGGCGATCAGCGGCAACAGCTCCAGGTCGCCGCGCAGCCGCTCGCCGGGGGCGTCGCTGCTGGCGTCCCAGTTGTGGCTGTCCGGTTCGCCGGGGGCGGCCGGCCGATAGGCGCCGCGCAGGTCGCAGGCCACCATCAAATGGTCGCCGGGCCGGGCATCGAAACTGGTGAGCAGGCGTTTGGCGCGGCCGATAATGGCCACCGACAACTGCGCCCGGTCGTTGTGGGCGTTGCTGTGGCCGCCCACCACCGGCACCTGGTATTTGCCGGCGGCCCGGCGCAGCCCCGCCATGATCGCGTCCGCCTGATCGGCGCCGGCGCTCCACAGCGCGTCCACCACCGCCGTGGGCCGGCCGCCCATGGCGTAGATGTCGCTGACGTTGACCATCACCCCGCAATAGCCGGCGAAATCCGGGTCCCGCGCCACGAAGCCGTTGAGGAAGCCTTCAATGGCGAACAGCAGGTAGCCGTCGCCGTCGGCCAGGACGGCGCAGTCGTCGCCCACCGGCACGGCGCCGTGCGCGGCCTCCAGGTCGCGCAGCATCGGCGCGATATCCTGCTTGTGCTGGAACGCCGGGCTGTCACGCAGGGCGTCCATCAGGGCGGTGAGGGTCATGAGGCCCTCCTGCCCACCGCCACCAGCGGCAGGGTGCCACCGTGCACCGGCGGATAGTGGGCCAGATCGGCGCGCATCAGCACGTGCGGCCTGCCGTGCAGGTCGAGACTACGCAGGGTGCGCCAGTGCAGGCTTTCGAACAGGGCCTGGTTGGCGGCCTGCACGGTGGCGAAAAAAGCGTTACAGCCGCGCGCATGGGCGCTGCCCACCGCCAGCCGGATCAGGGCGCTGCCCAGATGGGCGTCGCGCCGGTAGCCCGGCGCCACCGCCAGCCGGGAGCCGTACCAGATGCCGGGCCGGTCGCTGTGGATGCGCACCGTGCCGACCACCTCGTCCGGGCCGCCGGCCAGGTAGGAGAGCGCCACCAGGGTGGTGGCGTGTTGGTCCAGGGCGTCCCGGTCGTGGTCCTGGAACAGCCCCTGCTCCTGGCAGAACACGCGGCGGCGCAGCGCGGCGGCGGCACGCTGCTCCCAGGCCTGGTCCGCCACTTTGACGGCGTACTCCCGGGGGCGGAACGGGGTGACCGGTTCCAGGATCATGGCAGGCTCTCCATATCCGTCGACGCGTCCTCGAAGGTCGACAGCGACGAGCAGGCGCCGCAGCGTCCGCAGCCGGCCTTGATGTCACGGGAACGCAGGTCGCCGTCGCGCAGCATGGTCGCCAGCGGTTCCAGGATGCTGGCCATGTGAGCGGACGACGGCGACGGATGGTTCGCCAACGGTGTGCCGGAGATCGGCACGAACGGCACCACGAACGGGTAAACGCCCAGCTCGATCAGCCGCCGGCAAAGCGCCAGGGTGGTTTCCGGGGTGTCGCCCAGTCCGGCCAGCAAATAGGTGCTGACCTGGCCGCGCCCGAACACCGCCACCGCCTCGGCGAAGGCGTCCATGTACTGCGCCAGGCTCACCGAGGCCTTGCTGGGCATGATTTTTTCGCGCAGCGCCGGGGTGGCGATTTCCAGGTGCATGCCCAGGCTGGCCACGCCGCTGTCGCGCAGGCGCCGGAACCAGGCCGGGTCGTCCGGCGGCTCGCATTGCGCCTGGATCGGCAGGTCCACGGCGGCGGTGACGGCGGCGGCGCTGTCGCACAGGATGCGCGCGCCCCGGTCCCGCAGGTTGGGGGTGCCGGTGGTCATCACCATATGTTTGACGCCGTCCAGCGCCACCGCCGCCCGCGCCACCTCGGCCAGCTGCGCCGGGGTTTTATGAGCGATGGTGCGGCCCTCCTTGAGCGACTGCTCGATGGCGCAGAACTGGCAGGAGACCTTGCGGTTGTTATAGCGGATGCAGGTTTGCAGCACGGTGGTGGCGAGCACGTCCTTACCGTGCAGGGTGGCGATGTGCGAATAGGGCACGCCATCGTCGGTGCGCAGGTCGTAAAAGCGCGGTGTCGGGGTGAACGCCAGCCGGGCGATTTCCCGGCCCTCCCGGGACAGGGCGCCGCCGTCGTCGCCGGCGGTGCCCAGGCTGTACGGTGACTGATCGGCGCCGGCGGTGTGCACCGGGATCATCACCACCCGGCCATCGATCGATAGCGCCTTGTGGTCCGAGGGGCCGGCGCCGCCGCGCCGGCTGGGGGCGCCGTGGCCGGCGTCCTCCAGGCGTACGCCGCGGGTCTGCAGCTCATTGATGAGCTGTTCGGTGGACAACGCTTTGCTCGCGGTCATCGCTATCGCTCCTCTCGGACGGAGATTGGAAAGTGGCCACGGTGGGCGCCTGGTCGTCCGGTTTCGGGACGTCGTGCCAGGTGGCCGCCGGCCGTCGGTCGATCATCAGGCTGAGCAGTTCCGGGCGGGCGTAGTGGCCCACCGAATCCATCATCCGTTTGCGTTTCAGAATCAGCGCCATGTCCAGGTCGGCCACGCACAGGCCTTCGCCTTCGGTGATCGGCTCACCCAGTACCTTGCCTTCCGGGGACACGATCATGGTCATGCAGCCGCCGCGCAGGGCCTTTTGCTGGGCCGGGTCGTCGGTGATTGATTCAATCTGGTGGTCCTCCAGCCAGCCGGTGGCGTTGACCACGAAACAGCCGGATTCCGCCGCATGGTGGCGCATCGCCGCCTCGATCTGGTCGGCGAACACCTGGCCGACCATGGAACCGGGAAACTGGGCGCAGTGGATTTCCTCGTGCTGGGTCATCAGCGCGTAGCGGGCCAGGGGGTTGTAGTGTTCCCAGCAGGCCAGGGCGCCGATGCGCCCGACGCCGCTGTCCACCACCTTCAGGCCGCTGGCGTCGCCCTGGCCCCAGATCATGCGCTCGTGGTAGGTGGGCGTGATCTTGCGGCGCTTGAGCAGCAGGCGGCCGTCGCGGTCGAACACCACCTGGGTGTTGTAGAGCGTGCCCCGGTCCCGTTCGTTGACGCCCAGCACCACCACCATCGAATGGCGGGCGGCGAGGGCGGCGACCCGGTCCAACTCCGGGCCGGGCACCGTCACCGCCTGTTGGTAGAGGGCAAGGTGGTCCGCGCCGGAGAACGCCGGGGCGCGCACGAACGAAAAATACGGGTAGTAGGGCAGCAGGGTTTCCGGGAAGACGATCAGTTGCACGCCCCGCCCGGCGGCCTCCTCGAGGGTGGCGCACACCTTGTCCAGCGTGCCCCCGGGGGTGCGCAGGTCCGGCGCGATCTGCGCCGCCGCCGCCCGTACCGTTGCGGCTTCGTTCATGGCGCCGCTCCCTCAGGTGGTCCAGGTGTCGAGGATGAAGGCGCCGTCCCGGCGGTGCAGCAGCACCAGGTCCAGCACGTCCAGGGGATTGATTGGTCTGATCCCCTCAATCAATGAAGGCTCGCCGTGGCCGTACAGCGCCTGAAGCGCGAACCGGCAGGCGTACACCTTGCCGCCTTCCCCCATGAACTTGGTGATCTGGTTGTTGACCGCCATATGGCCGGGGAACGCCTCGTCACCCAGGGTCGGGAAGCCACGCTGCACGCCCAGGGTGACACCGGGGCCGTACAGCAGCACCGAGGTGTCGAACCCTTTGCGCTGCAAGCGCGTGGCCTGCAACATATTGACCAGCCCGATGGACCCTTCGAACGCCACGGTATGGAAGGTCACCAGGGCTTTCTCGCCCGGCTCCGCCTTGACGTCTTCGAACACCTTTTCTTCGTAGTCGACGAAAAAATCGCCTTTCTGATGCGCTGCTTTCTCTACGGTGGGCATAACCGTCTCCCTATGCTTTGAGGTTGGCCGAAGGCGGCGCCGATGGGGCCGCGCTCCGTAACCGTTCAATTGCAATCAATATGCCAATCAAGAGGTGAAATGATTGATTGGTCGGTGCCCTTATGGCTCAATAGGCGGCGAATCCCGTGGCGCCGCGAACAACCGGCCGGCGGGCAACCAATCAAAGCGCCGGGCGGCGCCCACCCTGATGAGCGACACTGGTGCACGGGGTGGCTCCGATCAGTGCGAAAAGGCGCCGCCGGCCGGCGCGGAGCGTGCCTATGACCTCATCCCAGGAGGCCTGGCGACCGGTTCTCAAGAACAGCGGCCAGCCAGTCTATATTCGTATCGCCGACGCCATCGGCGACGACATCCTGGCCGGCCGGCTGGGGGTCGGCGAGCGCCTGCCACCGCTGCGGGATCTGGCCGAAACCCTGCAACTGAACTACGCCACCGTGTCGCGGGGCTACGGCGAGGCGCAGCGCCGTGGTCTGATCTATTCGCGGGTCGGGCAGGGCTCCTTCGTGTGCCGGCCGGGCCGCGCCAGCCGCCGCAGCGCCAGCGCCGACCGGGCGGTGGACATGACCATGAACCTGCCGCCGGAACCCCGCGACCCGCTGCTGCGCGAGCGCATGGAAGCCGGGCTGCGCGCCCTGGGGCCGGACCTTCAGCCGTTGATGCGCTACCAGGAATTCGGCGGCTCCATGGAGGACCGCGAAGCGGCGGTGGCCTGGCTGGAGCGGCGACCTTTGACGGTGAGCGAGGACCGGGTGCTGGTGTGCCCCGGGGTGCAAAGCGCCTTGCTGGCGGTGCTCGGCAACCTGGCCCGGCCCGGCGACGTGGTGCTGTGCGAGGCGCTGACCTACCCGGGGCTGCGGGCCATTGCCGGGCAGCTGGGCCTGCGTTTGGTGGGGGTGCCGCTGGACGACGACGGCATTGATCCGGACGCGCTGGCGAAGCTGTGCGCGGAACATCATCCCAAGGCGTTGTACTGTAATCCGGTGCTGCTCAACCCGGCGGCGGTCACCTTGAGCGAAGAGCGCCGGCACCGGGTGGTGCAGATCGCCCGCCGTCATAACCTGCCGATTATCGAGGACGACGCCTACGGCCTGCTGCCCACCCACCGGCCGCCGGCGTTGGCGGCGCTGGCCCCGGAGCTGACCTATTACCTGTGCGGTTTCAGCAAGTCGTTGGGGGCCGGGCTGCGCATCGCCTACCTGGCGCTGCCCTCGGCCCGGTTGCGCTCACGGCTGGCGGTAACCTTGCGCGCCACCACCGTGATGGCATCGCCGATCACCGCGGCGCTGGCGTCCTGCTGGGTCCAGGACGGCACCGCCGACCTGGCACTGACGCTGACCCGCCGTGAGTCCCAGGCGCGCCAGGAACTGGTCGCGGAAATCCTGGCCGGCGCCGACTACCGATCGCACCCGGAAGCGTTCCACGTCTGGCTGCGGATGCCGCCCGCCTGGAGCCGGGTGGCGTTCGCCGCGCGGCTGCGCGCCCAGGGCATCAATGTGGTGGTCAGCGACGCCTTCGCGGTTAACGGCAAGCCGCCGGAAGCGGTGCGGCTTTGCCTGGGCGGCCCCGCCAGCCGCCAGGATCTGGGGCATGCCCTGCATGTGATCGCCGACGCTCTGCAGCAGCCGGGCGCGGCCAGTGCCGGCTTTTTCTGAGCCGTCCGTACTTTCGGAGGGCTGGCCAACGCCGGCCCGATGGGGAATGCTTGGCCCACTGTCCGAGTGGGGAAGAGTCAAAGTGGGGGAGCGCTGATATGGCGGATCTGGAATTCTGGTTCGATTTCGCCAGCCCGTACGCCTATCTGGCGGCGGAGACCATTGAGCCGGCCGCCGCCGAGGCCGGCGTGCGGGTGGTCTGGAAGCCGTTCCTGCTGGGCCCGATTTTCAGCGAGCAGGGCTGGACCGATTCGCCCTTCAACCTTTACCCGGCGCGGGGCCGTTACCTGTGGTTGGATCTGCAGCGCGAAACCCGGCGTCTGGGCATTGCCTGGCGCCGGCCCGCGCGCTTTCCGTTCAACAGCACCCTGGCCACCAAAACCGCCACCTGGATCGACACCGGGTTCCGGCTGCCGGCGTACTGCCGGGCGGTGTTCCGGGCCGGCTTCGCCGAGCGTCGTGATCCGGCCACGCCGACGGTGATCGAGGAGTGCCTGCGTCAGGCCGGGCTGGACCGCGCGCCCCTGGACCGGGCGCTGGCGGAAGGCGGTGGTGAGCGCACCCGGGCCGACGTGGCGGCGGCCCGGCAGCGGGATATTTTCGGTGCCCCGTCGTTCGTGGTGAACGGCGAACTGTTCTGGGGTAACGAGCGTCTCGGCGCGGCCCTGGAGCGCGCCTGGGTGGGCTAGCACTCAGGCCCGGGGTGCCAGCCCCCAGCGCTGCCACCAGGGAAGCGTTTCAGGTGTCGTCGCCCGCTGGGGGGCGTCGCCGAGTGTTTCCGGCATGGTGAGATAGCGCAGCACCAGACGGCCTATATCCAGGCGCGGCTGATAATGCAGAAACAGGCCGCCCAGGGTGCCGAACACCCGCGCCAGCATCACGAACTCCGCCGGTATTTTTTCCACCGGGTCGTCCTCCATGCGGATCAACAGCGCGCGCACCTGTTCCATCAGCGCTTCCGGGCCGGGCCACTGGGCGCCGGCGCCGCCGGTTTCCAGCATGGCGACCCGTATCTGATCGAGCAGGGCGTCGGTGAACGCCAGCAGGGTGTCCGGGCGACCGCTGCGGGTGGCGAAACCGAGCTCCGCCAGGGTCTCCGCGATCACCGTCCGTTCGCCGACAATGGCGGCCTGCAGCACCCGGAAATAGCCGCGCCGGTAGGTCTCCGGCAGCGTCATGGTGCAGCCGAAGTCGAGCACCACCACGCGGCCGTCGTCGTCGACCATCAGGTTGCCCGGGTGCGGGTCGGCCTGGAACACGCCGCCCACCAGCACCTGCCGGAACCAGGCGTCGAGCAGGGCGTGCAGGATTCCGCTGAGGGCGTCCTGGTCACCGCGTTGGTGGTGCTCGTCGAGCACCGTGGTGAGCTTGCGCCCGTGAATGAATTCGCTGGTCAGCACGCGCCGGCTGCACAGGGTGTCCACGGTGGCGGGGACGGTGACCGCCGGTTGCGCCGCCAACTGGGCGCGCACCCGCCGCATGGCGTCGGCTTCGCCCAGGTAGTCCAGTTCGTCGCGGACAGTACGCTGGATTTCCCCGATGATGGTGTCGAAGTCCATCGGCGGCAGGGCGCCGCGCACACTGTCGATGAACACCTTCAACAGTGTCATGTCCAGTTCGATGACCTCATCCAGACCGGGGCGCTGGATTTTCACCGCCACCTCGCGGCCGTCAGCCAGCCGGGCACGGTGCACCTGGCCGATGCTGGCGGCGGCCAGCGGCTGCGGATCGAAGCTCTGGAACAGTTGCTCCAGGGGGGCGCCGAACTCCTCCTCGATAACCGCGCGCACCGCCTCGAAGGTTTCCGGGCGGGCCTGGTCCTGCAGCTGGGCCAGTTCTTCCACCCAGGCGGCGGGCAGCAGGTCCGGGCGGCTGGACAGGATCTGCCCGATCTTCAGGAAGGCGCCGCCCTGTTCCAGGGAGGTCTTGCGGAAGCGGCGCGCGTTCTTGCGGTGCAGGGCGGTCAGTGCCGCCTGTTGCATGCTGGAGGGCAGGAACGCCGAACGCGTGCCCCAGAGCCGGTAACTGGCCACCACGCGGGTGAGCATCCAGCCGGTCACCGACAGCCGTTTCAGCCTGGCGGGCCAGCGCTTCGCCTCGCGGGCCAGCTCCTGGCACTCACCGGCCACGTCGCCGGCGCCGCTCTCAATGGCGCGCCAGGCGGACAACGCCTGCTGCGCCAGCTCACGGCCCTGCCAGGCGGTGCGTTCGATGGCTTTGAGCGTGCCTTCCATCACCGCCAGCCAGGCGCGCAGGCCGCTGTCCTGCTGGTGGCCGCTGAAGGCTTTCAGCGCCGGCCAGTGGCGGTCGTGGCTTTCCATGTCGGTCCGTTCAGCAGTGTCGGTGGCTTGCCGGGATACGGTCATAGGGGCGCCCCTTGTCATTTAATGTATTACAAAATAGGACAGCCGGACCGGTCTTGCAATGGCGATGTGAACACTTGTTACAAAATTACCCGGCGGGGTCTTTGTCGAGGCAGTCCTGGCACAGCCACACCACCGGGGCGGCGGGCTCGGTGGTCAGCCCGCGCAGCGCCTTTTGCCCGCGGGAGAGGGTGACACCGCACTGGGTGCAGTGGGTGGGCTTGTTGACGATCACTTCCTGCCAGGCGTCCACGGCGTCGAGCAGGGCACGGGCCACGGTGCCGCCCTGATCGGCGGGCACGAAAGTGGCCGGCGCGCGGGCCTGGCCCTTGGCGGCGGAGGCCAGGCGGCGCGCGTCCCGGGCCACGTTATCCACCAGTTGCGAGGAATCGGCGACGATGCCGTCCACCAGCCGGAAGCTGTCTTCCAGCACATTGCGGATCAGGTGGGACACGGTTACCCGTTCCCGCTCGGCGGCGTGGCGCAGGCTGTCTTCCAGGTCCTGGGGCACGCGGGTCTGGATCACCCGGTCCTTGCGTTCACTTTCCGGCGCCGGCCGTCTTCCACGGCGGCTTTTACGCGGCTTGTCGGTCATGGTGGTCGGTCACGGCTTGTTGGTTCGAGTCACCACAATGTACTACAAAAAAGCTCACCACGCTTCAGGGGCGCCCTAAAGGTGTTCGGGATCCTCGAGCAGGGTGTCGGCGCGGGCGAGGATCGCGTCCCGTTTGCTCTCGGCCATGCGGCCCCAGGCTTTGTAGATCATGCTCATGCGCGGGTGCTTCTCGAAGCGCCGCCGGTGGCGGTGGATGAAATGCCAGTAGAG
>NZ_CAXPXK010000125.1:0-10383 GCF_964221125.1 Alloalcanivorax sp. | reverse complement strand
GAACACCGCCGAGGTGTCCATCGCTGCCCACCAGGTGTGGATCGACACCACCTTTGAAGCCAACGGCGCCTCCGGCCCCGGTGATTTCGAAGACGTGGAGCCGTTCGTCGGCAGCGCCTTCCTGGCCCTGCCGTTCAACGACCGCGTGACCTTCGGCCTGGGCATCAACGCCCCCTACGGCACCAAGATCGAATACGAAGACAACTGGGGTAACGCCCTGTCCCCGACCGGCGTACCGGCCTCCGGTGACTTCTACGCCCAGACCTCCGATGTTCAGACCATCAACATCAACCCGGCGGTCGGCATCCAGATCACCGACAACCTGCGCCTCGGCGCCGGCGTCAACTACCAGCAGATCGACGCCGACATCGAAAACGCCGCCACCCGCCTGGAAGGCGACGACGACGCCTTCGGCTGGAACGTCGGCCTGACCTACAGCCCGGACGAGTTCAACCACTTCGGCGTGGCCTACCGCTCCGAGATCAGCTACGACATCGACGGCGACATCACCTTCAAGCCGGGTGCCTTCCCCGGCGTACCTGGGGCCATCGTCGACCAGCTGGCCGGCCAGTACTCCGGTGAAACCGGCCTGGACCTGCCCGCCGTGCTGCAGCTCTCCTACGCCGGTGACCTGACCGACCGCACCCAACTGTTGCTGGGCGTGGAACGTACCGACTGGAGCAGCCTGGATCGCTTGGTTATTGAGCACAGCGGTACCCAGCAAGTACCCCTTCCGGCCCCTCCCGGCGCTACCGCCAGCTTGCCCAACCCGGCCATCGAAGAGTTCAACTGGGAAGACACCACCCGCTACTCCGCGGGCGTGCGCCACACCCTGCAGAACGACACCGTGCTGCGCTTCGGCCTGGCCAAGGAAGAGTCCACCCAGAGCAGCGACAACCGCTCCGCCATCTCACCGGACTCCGACCGCATCTGGGCCACCATCGGCGCCGGCTTCAAGCCGACCGAAAACCTTAGCATCGATGTCGCCTACGCCCACATCTTCGTGGACGACGCCGACATCTATAAAGACGGCCGTGCCCCGGCGGTGCTGGACGGTACCTACGAGCTGGACGCCGACATCATCGGCGCGCAGTTGAACTACCAGTTCTAAGCCGCTCCGCGACAGGCAGTCCGGTACGCTTCGGCTGCCGGACAACATAAAAAGGCGAACCTCCGGGTTCGCCTTTTATTTGTGTGTACCGGTCTGGCTGGGGGATTAGCGGATTCGGACATGGGCGCGTAACCAATTTTCATGGTCGCCACTCGTGGCTTATGATCAGGTTCGGCTCGGTCGAACGCAGTGTGCTCCAGGTGCCGTAGACCGGGCGGCCAGTCATTGCGGCATTGAATGCGCGTCGCAGCACGACGGCCTGAACCGTCACCCCGGCTATGGTGCTCCCTGTCACATGGACCACTACGCCACCACCAGGCCCATCAGGCACGCACTGGCTGTCGACCTGCACGGGTGCCGTGATTTTCACTAGGCCAAGTCGATCAACGGTCAGGCGTATTATCAGTCCCTGGTCGTTCAGCTCGATATCACCGTGGGTTTGGTGGCCGTCTTCCTCCAGAAGAAGGTTTACGGGTTTGAAGGTCGCTGTTGTCATGGTCACCCCATTCGGAAAACGACCGTTTCTCGGACACACGGAAAGTGCCCGCCGGTGAGGGCAGTTTGCTGTTCAAGAAGCCGTTTGAAAATCAAAGTTTAGAAAGAGGGGGTTACATGGCTTCGAGGTCGACAATGACCAAGTCATCGTGCAGGCGTTTGAAGTCCGCCACATTGTAGGTCGCCAGAGGGAGGCCTGCGGCCAGGGCGGTCGATGCGATCATCAGGTCCGCGTAAACACGGTTGTCCTTGCGAGCCTCGTCGAGAAAGGCCTGGCGCAGCTCAGCCATAATTCTGGCTTCGACCCGGCCAAAGGGGATAACACGGGACCGTAGATCCAGCGTGCGGGCTTCCCATTGAGCTTGGCGCTTCTGGGCGGGGTCGCGAGGAAGGGGAGGGCGGAGCGCCCCGGTCCAGACCTCCTGCACGGTGATGGTGGAGACCAGAGGGCTCTCGATCATACCCAGGGCCTCGGGCAGGCGGTCGTAGCACCAAGGAATCACCGCGCAGGTGTCCAGAAGGACGTCGAAATCACTCACCGTGGCGAATCAGCTCGTACTGGGCCATGCGTTCAGCCAGGATATCCTCATACTCCTCGTCGCTGACCTTGGTGGGGACCAGAGGGCTTTGAGGCTCGTCCTTGACTGCGACTTTTGCGGTGAGGGTGTCGGCCACGCGCTGGTAAATACCTTTGGCGCCACCGGAAACGTCTACTACACGAACGGCCCCTGGCATTTTCCGAATGACCAAGTCGATCTCGTCCATGCGCTCACGGGAATACTGCGCCTCCCCTTTAACGGGGCGACGGCCGCGAATCGTCTGCAGTTGGTCGGGCGTCAGTACAGTAGCCATAGTCAATTACCTCTGAGTGCAGTGTATCACGCGCTTTTTGGGCGTCCAGAGCATGGGAAGCGTGGTCGCCAGCCCGGCGCTGTGCCGAGCTCCGGGGGCCTGGTTTCCAGCCTTGGAGGACTCGAGCTCTCCATCGGTAACACCTTCCGGGTGTCCCACACCTGTTGGGATTAAAGCTGTTCCTGTGCTTTGCGCAGGGGCTTTTGGGTACTGTTCTCCGCACTGTTGTGGGGACAGGTTTGCTCTGGAGTCACCTGCGCCGCCCGGGCACACTGCATTCTCCCTCAGCTCACCACAGCAGTAAGCACGATCCGGCCCTCACTCACCTCCACATCCAGCAACGTGTCCGCGCCGAAGCCCGCTTCGCTCAGCCAGTGTCCTCTCAAGAGCACGCGGGGCACGGCCGGCGGTGCCGGCTGGAGGCCTTGATAGGGGTTGAGGGGGGAATTGTCGCGGCTGTGGTGGACTTTCAGCGTGCGCCAATAGGGGAAGGCGCGTGCCGGCTTCCCGGCAGCGCTTCTCGATAAATCGCACCTTCCATCCAACATCAGAACACTGTCCGTATCAACAGTATTCGCGATAACCCTTTCCTTGCCGAACCCGCACATCCGCTTTACGCCGCCTGCCACGCTCTGCGACTCTTGGGGTTCCCCTGAAGCGGCGATCTTCGCCGTGAAAATGGGGACGGATAACCATGAATAGCAGCAGCGCAAGGAAGGGAGCCCAGGGATGAAACTGAAATGTTGCAGCGGCTGCCGGTACGGCGACGCCAGGGCGAGACGCACGCCCTACGGACCCGGAATCTGGTGCGCGCACCCGGACAACCAGGACGGTGTGCCGCAGGGTGTGCTGGACGCGGAGTCGGCGAGCGTGGTGTGCGCCTTCGGCGAGGCGTCTTCCGGCGGTGACCGGGAAGAGGCCGGGCGCAAGCCGGTGGTGAAAGTGCGCCGGCGTGTTCCGGTCACGGCGATTTCGTGACGTCCACTCCGGCGCCGCTGAACGGCGCCGGGCGCAGTTGGCCGGCGACCTGCTCGGCGATGTAGGCGTACCCCTTCTCCGAAGGGTGGTAGCCGTCTTCGGCCAGGCAGGCGGGGTCGGCGATCGCCGGGTAGGCCAAGTGGTGCACGCCGTGGAGCTGCGCCGCCAGGGTTTGCTGGGTGCGATCAAGCTGGGCCGCGCGCTGGCCCAGCAGGTCGCGCAGCGGCCGGGGCAGGGCGGTGAAGTGCTGCATCGGTGGCACCGCGAGCAGATACACCGGCAGGTCGGGCCGGTGGCGTCTCAGGGTGCCGATCAGGTCGGTGAGGTGCTGGCGGTAGCGGCTCGGGCGGGTGACGCCGGTGGTGTCGTTGACGCCCAGGCTGATAACGGCCAGGTCCGCCTCCGCCGGCGGCCGGTCGCCCAGATGCCGGTTGAGGCCCAGGGCGCGGATGCCGTTCACACCGATCACTTGCCAGGTAACCGTGTTCTGATGGCGGGCCGCCAGGGCACGGGCCAGATGCGCGCCCAGGCCCTGGCGGTGCTCGGCGACGCCGACGCCGGCGGCGGTGGATTCGCCCACCACCAGCAGCCGTAGCGGCGGGCCGTCGCCGCTGCCTTCGCGGCCCCGGTCGGCGCCGCCGGCCTCCGGCAGGCGTGGGGTGTCCCGGCGGGCGCGCCGCGTCTGAACGAACAGCAGCGGCGCCAGCAGCAGGCACATCAACCAGAACCGCATGGTGTCCCCGGCCTCACACCAGCATGCGTTTGGCCAGCGGCAGCCCGCGCCGGCCGCTGATCGCCAGGGTGGTCATCACGCCGCCGACCAGGGCGCCGCCCACCCCGCAGGTGAGAATGTCCTGGCCGGTGAGATAGAGGCCGGGCACCTTGGTTTTCGGGCGCAGCCAGTCCTGTTCGAAGCGTTCCGGATCGTGGTCCAGGCCGTAGATTTCGCCCTCCGGGTAGCGGCAGAAGTGGGCGGTGGAGAGCGGCGTGGACAGTTCGTAATAGTCCAGGTGGTCGCGCAGGTGGGGGTGCTTCTCGAACAGCTTTTCCAGCAGCCGCTGGGAAAAGTCTTCTTTTTTCGCTTCGTAGTCATCGCCGCGTTTGCCCCAGGGGGCGTCGGCCCAGCGCTGGTACCACTCGAACGGCGCGGCGGCGACGATCTCAATGGTGGCGCGGCCCGGGTAGCGGCGGGTGAAGTCCGGGTCCTTGGCGCTGGGGAAGGAGATATAGGTGAGCGGGATATCGTGGTGGTCCGGGTCGGCCAGGGCGCGGTCGAGCTGGCCTTCGTAGTCGTTGTCCGGGTAGATCCAGTAGTTGGTTTTCGGCAGCCCCAGGTTCTCGGCGGTGTCGTTGAGGCCGATGTACAGGCAGGCGCTGGCCATGGCGCGCCGCACCTGCCCGAGCTGCTTCCGGTAGGCCGCGTGCTGCGGGGCGGTGTCCGGCAGCAGCTCGGTGAAGGTGTTGAACACGCCGGCGTCGCTGATCACCGTGGCCGCCCGCTCTTCATGGCCATCGGCCAGGCGCACGCCGACGGCGCGGCCGTTTTCGATCAGGATGTTGGTGACATCGGCGTAGGTGAACACTTCGCCGCCGCTTTGCTGGATCACCGGAATCACGTTGCGGGCGATTTCCGAGGCGCCGCCCACCGGGTAGTAGCCGCCGTACAGATAGTGGCGGGCGATCAGCGCGTGAATCAGGAAGCTGGAGCGGGCCGGGGGCAGGCCGTTGTCGCCCCACTGCCCGGTGAGCACCGCGATCAGCTCCGGGTCGTCGGTGAGCTCGGCGAGCACCTCGCGGGTGGGGCGGTTGTAGCGGCCCAGGGCGCCGCGGTTCAGCGCCAGCCGCGCCACACGGGTAAGCGGCGCGGGCAGCAGCTTGCTGGCGGTGAACGGTTTGATGGCGCCGGCGGCTTTGTTCAGCGCCTTCATATAGGCGTCGATGGCGCCGTGCTGGTCGGGGAAGGCCCGTTTCAGCTCGGCGCGGAAGGCGTCGGGGCCGGCGACCAGGTCGTAGTGGCGGTCGCCGAGGAAAATGCGGTCGTAGCAGGCGTCCATGGGCGCCCACTGCAGCTTGCCGTCGGTGATGTGGTCGAACAGCCGGCGGCTGAGGGTGTGGCGGGCGCCCATGTCGCCGATGTAGTGGACGCCCACGTCCCACTCGTAGCCGTTGCGTTCGTAGCTGTGGGTGAAGCCGCCGGCGGTGTAGTGCTGCTCGAACACGGCCACCTTCTTGCCCAGCTTGCTGAGGCAGGCGGCGGCGCACAGGCCGCCGATGCCGGAACCGATCACCAGGACGTCATAGGAGCCGTCCAGGCGGTTGGCGCGGTAGCGGCGGCCGACGCGGATGGAACTGGGCTGCGGGCTGGGCATGGTGGGGGCGCTCCCTTGAAGTGTACAGCGTACACATTCGCCCAATCCAGCCGCCCGGTCAAGAGCGAGGTTCGTAGGAGCGGGCCCGGCCCGCGAAAGGGAGCGAAGCTCCCGGCAGGATCCCAGAGACCTTGGAAAGCGGGGCTTCAGCAGGCCTCTGGTGTCCCGCCGGCAAGCAGAGCTTGCCTTTCGCGGGCAAGGCCCGCTCGCACAAGCTCTCACCCACCGATCAGGGCGCCGGGTAGGGGAAGCGGGTGTGGATCGCTTCCAGCTCTTTCTCCAGATCCTTGTCCCAGGCCATGTCGACGCTGTCCAGGTTCTCGCGCAGCTGGTTGAGGTTGGTGGCGCCGATGATGTTGCTGGTCACGAACGGGCGCGTGGTGACGAACTGCAGCGCCAGGTGCGTGGGGCTGACGCCGCGCGCCTCGGCCAGGCGGCAGTAGGCTTCGGTAGCTTCAGTGGCCTGGTCGTTGGTGTAGCGGGCGAAGTGCTTGAACAGGGTCAGGCGGGCGTTGGCGGGCCACTGGCCGCCCCGGTACTTGCCGGTGAGCATGCCGAACGCCAGTGGCGAATAGGCCAGCAAGCCGACGTTCTCGCGGTGCGCCACTTCCGCCAGGCCCACTTCGAAGCTGCGGTTGAGCAGGGAGTAGGGGTTCTGGATCGATACCGGCGGCGCCAGGCCGATCTTCTCCGCCTCGCGGATAAAGGCCATGGTGCCCCAGGCAGTCTCGTTGGACAGGCCCCAGTGGCGGATCTTGCCGCTGTCCACCAGCTTTTTCAGGGCGGCCACGGTCTCGGCGATGGGCACCGCGTCCTGGTCTTCACGGTGTTTGTAGCCCAGGCGGCCGAAGTAGTTGGTGGTGCGCTCCGGCCAGTGCAGCTGGTAGACGTCGATGACGTCGGTCTGCAGCCGCTTGAGGCTGGTTTCCACGGCGCGCTCCAGGTGGTCCTGGTTGAGGCGCGGGCCGCCGCGGATGTGTTTCACGTAGTCGCCGGGGCCGGCGGCCTTGGTGGCCAGCACCACCTTGTCGCGGTTGCCGGTCCTGGCGAACCACTGGCCGATGATCTCCTCGGTGTGCCCGGAGGTCTCGGCGCTGGCGGGCACCGCGTACATCTCGGCGGTATCAAAGAAGTTGATGCCCCGGTCCAGGGCCAGATCCATCTGCGCGAAGCCTTCCTCGGCGCTGTTCTGGTTGCCCCAGGTCATGGTGCCCAGGCAGAGGCTGCTCACCTTCAGGTCGGTGTTGCCCAGCGGACGGTATTCCATGCTCTCCCTCCTATAATAGGTTTGCTTCGGCAAAACGGTGACTATACCCGATTGTGGGAGCGGGCCCAGCCCGCGAAAGGGCGTCTTTACGCTTGTCTTTGCCGGGGGCGTTAAGTACAATTCGCACCCTCTTGCCCGGCGGGCTCTCGCCGGAGGGTTGGTATTACCCGTAACGTTATGAATTCAGGGCACAATTTTTAGGGAAGACTCCCATGAAGACCTACAGCGCCAAACCGGAAAGCGTAAAGCGCGACTGGTATGTGGTAGACGCCTCCGGCAAAACGCTGGGCCGGCTGGCCTCAGAAGTCGCCACCCGGCTGCGTGGCAAGCATAAACCGGAATACACCCCGCACGTTGATACCGGCGATTACATCGTTGTGATCAACGCGGAAAAGGTGGCGGTCACTGGCAAAAAAGCCACCGATAAGATGTACTACCGCCACACCGGATACCCGGGCGGCATCAAGGAAGCCAATTTCGAGACGCTGATCAATTCCAAGCCTCAGTTGGTGATCGAGAAAGCCGTTAAAGGCATGATGCCGCGTAACCCCCTGGGTCGCGACATGTTGCGCAAACTCAAAGTCTACGCCGGCACCGAGCATCCGCACACTGCTCAGCAGCCGCAGCAGCTGGAAATTTAAGAGGTCAGTCGATGGCAACTGCAAACGCCGACTACGGAACAGGTCGCCGCAAAACGGCCGCCGCACGTGTTTTTCTTCGCCCGGGCAGCGGTAACATCACCGTGAATGGTCGTCCGCTTGACGTTTATTTCGGTCGCGACACCAACCGCATGGTGGTGCGTCAGCCCCTCGAGCTGGCCGACGCGCTGGACCGGTTCGACGTCTACGTGACCGTCAGCGGCGGTGGCAACAACGGCCAGGCCGGTGCCATCCGTCACGGTATCACCCGTGCGCTGATGGAGTACGACGGCGAGCTGCGCGGTTCCCTGCGCCGCGCCGGGTACGTCACCCGTGACGCCCGCGCCGTGGAACGTAAGAAGGTGGGTCTGCACAAGGCGCGTAAGCGTCCGCAGTTCTCCAAGCGCTAAGACGGCCGTCCAGAGCCGTTTTACGCCCGAAAAAAGCCCGGCTTTGCTGGGCTTTTTTTGTGTGCAAATCAGGGGTTTAGCGGTTTGCCCGTGGGGAATAACCGGTTGTCAGATGTGGGCTTTTTCATTAACATTTGCGCCGCCTTACTCCGCCCGGAGCACGAGGACCGACCTCGAGTCTCGGATCACCCCCCGAGCGTGGGATTTAAGGGGAGAACTTCTCAATGAGCAATGACGGCGTAAACACCAGCCGCCGCACCTTTTTGATCGGCCTGACCTCAGCAGTCGGCGCCGCGGGTGCATTAGGCGCGGCGGTTCCTTTTGTTAAATCCTGGCAGCCCAGCGCCAAAGCTGAAAACGCGGGGGCTCCGGTCCAGGTGGATATCAGCAAGCTGGAGATGGGCCAGCGCGTGGTACAGGAATGGCGAGGCCAGCCCGTGTGGGTGATCCGCCGCTCCGAAGAGACGGTCTCGGCGCTCGACAAGCTGAACGACCAGCTCAAGGACCCGCAATCCGAAGAAGACCAGCAGCCTGCCTATGCGTCCAGCCTGTGGCGCTCGATCAAAAAAGAATATCTGATCCTGATCGGCATCTGCACGCATCTTGGGTGTTCTCCTCTGTACGAAGAAGAACCCACCGTTGAACTCAAGGAGGGTGGTTTCTTCTGCCCTTGCCACGGTTCCAAGTTCGACCTGGCGGGCCGCGTCTACCAGGGCGTGCCGGCGCCGACCAACATGGTGGTGCCGCCCCATTCCTACCTGAGCGAGTCCGTGGTTATCGTCGGCTCTGAAGAAGGGGAGACCAAGGCATGATGAGAATGGTGAACGGTCTGATCGACTGGGTGGATGCGCGTCTCCCCGTCGTCAACGCGTATAAGAAGCACATGTCGGAGTACTACGCTCCGAAGAACTTCAATTTCTGGTACTACTTTGGCGTGCTCTCCATGGTGGTGCTGATCAACCAGCTGCTCACCGGCATCTGGCTGACCATGTTCTACTCCCCCAGCCAGGGCTTCGAGTCCGTCGAGTTCATCATGCGCGACGTGCAGTGGGGCTGGCTGATCCGCTACATGCACGCGGTGGGCGCGTCCGCCTTCTTCGCCGTGGTCTACCTGCATATGTTCCGCGGCCTGCTGTACGGCTCCTACAAGCCGCCCCGCGAGCTGGTGTGGATCTTCGGCATGCTGATCTACGTGGCCCTGATGGCGGAAGGTTTCCTCGGCTACGTGCTGCCCTGGGGCAACATGTCCTACTGGGGCGCCCAGGTGATCATCTCCCTGGCCGGCGCGATTCCGTTCGACATCCTGCCGTTCATCGATGCCAAGGACGCCAAGGAGATCGGCGACGCCCTCACCACCTGGGTGCGCGGCGACTACCTGCTGTCCACCGCCACGGTGAACAAGTTCTTCGCCCTGCACGTGGTGGCGATTCCGCTGGTGCTGGTGGCGCTGGTGTTCCTGCACATTCTTGCGCTCCACGAAGTGGGTTCCAACAACCCGGACGGCGTGGAAATCAAGCAGAACAAGGACGAGAACGGCATCCCGCGTGACGGCATCCCGTTCCACCCCTACTACACCGTGAAAGACCTGCCGGGCGTGATCATCTTCCTGATCATCTTCGCCGTGGTGGTGTTCTTCTTCCCCACCGGCGGCGGCTACCTGATCGAGAAGCCCAACTTCGTGCCGGCCAATCCGCTCAAGACGCCGGATCAGATTGCGCCGGTGTGGTACTACGGCCCCTACTACGCCATGCTGCGGGCCACCACCATCGACTGGTTCGGTATGTCGTCCAAGGCCTGGGGCCTGATCGCCATGGGCGGCGGCATCGTGGTGCTGTTCCTGTTGCCCTGGCTGGATCGTCACCCGGTCAAGTCGATTCGCTACAAAGGCTGGCTGAGCAAGGTTCTGCTGGGGCTGTTCGCATTGGACTTCCTGGTGCTGGGCTACCTGGGCACTCAACCCGCGACGGGTACCGCCAAGCTCGTGGCGCAGATCGGCACGGTGTACTACTTCGCCTTCTTCTTTATCGGGCTGCCTCTGGCGCACCGATTCGAGAAAGCCAAGCCGGTTCCTGAACGCGTAACGGGGGGTCACTGATGAGAAAGCTAGTCGCGGTAATGCTTTTCAGCTGCCTGCCGGTGATGGCGTTCGCCGCCGGCGGCGGCAACAAGAAGTACATTGTGGACGCACCGGTCAACCTGCAGGACAAGGTGAGCCTGCAGAACGGCGCCAAGTTGTTCGTCAACTACTGCATGGGCTGCCACG
>NZ_CAXPXK010000124.1:0-6529 GCF_964221125.1 Alloalcanivorax sp. | reverse complement strand
CACATATAGACGCCGCCGATGCCCACCGTGCCCTCGGCGGTGTAGGTGCGCGCCGGGTTGTATTTGGAGGTCATCAGCCGGTGGCGCGGGTCCACCGGCACGGCGCAGGGCGCGCCCAGGTAGACGTCGCCCAGGCCCAGCACCATGTAGCTGGCCTTGAAGACGATGTCCTTGACCTGCTCGGTGCTGTCCAGGCCGTTGATGCGGCGGATGAACTCCACGTTGTTGGGCAGCCAGGGCGCCTCGGAACGGATGGTCTCCTGGTAGCGCTGCACCGCGTCCAGGGTGGCGCTGTCCTCAAACGCCAGCGGCAGGTGCAGCACCCGGGAGCGCACTTCCATATCGTCCACGGAGCCGATCGCTTTCTCCCGTTCCAGCAGCGCGTCCACCAGGCCGGCCTGATCGATCAACCGTGAGTCGTAGTGCACCTGCAGGCTGCGCACGCCCGGGGAGAGTTCCAGGATGCCGGGCACCGGCTCGGCCTTGAGGTTTTCCATCAGCGCGTGCACGCGCAGCCGCAGGGCCAGATCCAGCACGTTGTCGCCGTATTCGATCAGGATGTATTTGTCGCCGGCCTGGCGGTAGGTGATGCGCGGCACATGGCCGGCCGCGTCCAGCTCGGCGACCATGGTGGCGGACGTAAACGCGGGATCGCTCTTTTTAAGTAAGCCATCGTGGAGATCCGGCGACACCACCGGCACCGGCGCCAGCTTTTCGATAGCCGCGTCCTGGGCCTGTTCCAGCGCCAGGGCCTCGGCGAAGGCGACGGGCGTGAAGCGGATGCTGTCGCCGGGCTTGAGCTGGCCCACTTTCCACAGCTCCGCCTTGGCGATGGTCACCGGGCAGACGAAGCCGCCCAGGCTCGGGCCGTCCTTGGTGAGGATCACCGGGAAGTCGCCGGTGAAGTTGATTGAGCCGATGGCGTATTCGTTGTCGTGCAGGTTGGACGGGTGCAGCCCGGCTTCGCCACCGTCGGTGCGCGCCCAGCTCGGCTTGGGGCCCACCAGGCGGATGCCCAGGCGGTTGGAGTTGTAGTGCACCTGCCAGTCCGCTTCGAAGAACTGTTCGATGGCCTCTTCGGTGAAGAAGTCCGGCGCCCCATGGGGGCCGTACAGCACTTTGATCTCCCACTGTTGCGGGTAGTCAGGAATCATCGCCTCGGGGGCCGGGGCCGGCTCATGGCCCGGTGCCGGCGTCGGGCAGCCGGCCAGCTGCGGCTGGCAGATCGACAGCACGTCGCCCTTGCGCAGGGTGCGGCCGCCGTGGCCGCCGAACTGGCCGAGCACGAAGGTGGCTTTGCTGCCCAGGTAGTCGGGCACGTCGATGCCGTTGCGCACCGCGATATAGGTGCGGCAGCCGCTGGACGCTTTGCCGGTGGCGAGTGTCTGGCCAGCTTGCACCGGCACCGGCCGCCACATGGGTACGGGCTCGCCGTCCAGGGTGGCGTCGCAGGCGGCGCCGGTGAGCGCCACCACGGTGTCGCTATGGAATTTCAGCGACGGGCCCACCAGCGTGGTCTCCAGGCCGGCGGCGCTGGCGTGGTTGCCGACGATGCGGTTGCCGAGCCGGAACGCGTAGTCGTCCATCGGTCCGGAGGGCGGCACGCCGATGTCCCAGGAGCCGGCGCGGCCGGGGTAGTCCTGCACCGTGGTGTAGGTGCCCGGCTCCACTACTTCAAAAGCCGTGGGGGTGTACTGGAAGCTTTCCAGGTAGCGGGTGGAGACCTTGCCTGCCACCACGTTCGGGTCGATCAGAATGCGGCGCAGATAATCCAGGTTGGTGGCGATGCCGGAAAGCCGCGTGGCGGCCAGCGCGTCCTGCATTTTCTTCAGCGCCGCCGGCCGGTCGTCGCCGTGCACGATCACCTTGGCGAGCATCGGGTCGTAGTGCGGGCTCACCCGGGTGCCGGTGTCCACCCAGCCGTCCAGGCGGATGTGGTCCGGGAACGACACCTCGGTGAGCTCGCCGGGGCTGGGCTGAAAATCCTTGAGCGCGTCCTCGGCGTAGATGCGCACTTCCATGGCGTGGCCATGGCTCCGGTAGTCCGCGTCCAGCGGCGGTTGTTCGCCGCCGGCCAGCATCACCATCCAGGCCACCAGGTCGACGCCGAACACCGCCTCGGTGACGCCGTGCTCCACCTGAAGGCGGGTGTTCACCTCCAGGAAATAGAACTCGTCGCGCTCGTCGTCGTAGATGTACTCCACGGTGCCGGCGGACTGGTAGTTCACCGACTCGCCCAGGCGCACGGCGCTGGCGTGCAGTTGTTCCCGGGTGGCCTGCGGCAGATTGGGGGCCGGGGTTTCCTCCACCACTTTCTGGTTGCGGCGCTGCAGGGAGCATTCGCGCTCGCCCAGGGCCAGCACCTTGCCGTTACCGTCGCCGAAGATCTGCACTTCCACGTGGCGGGCGCGGGCCACGAAGCGTTCGATAAAGACGCCGCTGTCGGAGAAAAAGTTTTCCCCCATGCGCTTCACCGATTCAAAGGCGTCCACCAGTGCCTGTTCGTTGTCACAGCGGCTCAGGCCGATACCGCCGCCGCCGGCGGTGCTTTTCAGCATGATCGGGTAGCCGATGTCGGCGGCGGCGCTTTTCGCTTCTTCCAGGCTTTGCAGCAGACCGGTGCCCGGCGCCAGCGGCACGCCGGCGGCTTCCGCCAGGGCGCGTGCTTCGTGCTTGAGACCGAAGCGGCGCAGCTGGTCCGGGGTCGGGCCGATAAACTGAATGCCGGCTTCCGCGCAGGCTTCGGCGAAGTCCGCGTTCTCGGACAGAAAGCCGTAGCCGGGGATGATGCCCTGGGCGCCGGTGTCCTTGGCGGCCTGCAGAATCAGCTCGCTGCGCAGGTAACTCTCGGCGGCGGTCTGGCCGCCCAGCGCCACCGCTTCGTCGGCGGCGCTGACGTGCTGGCTATTGCGGTCCGCGTCGGAGTACACCGCCACCGAGGCGATGCCCATTTCCTTGAGCGTGCGGCAGATGCGTACCGCGATCTCCCCCCGGTTGGCGATCAGAACTTTGCTCAGCCCTTTTTTATGCATTGCTCAAACCTCTTATGTAGTGCCTCCACCCCCCAAGGGCGGTTATGTCGGTGGCGTCGTCGATGGCCCAGCCTTCGCAGATGAAGCCCTTCACCTGACGGCCGTCTTCGGTTTCCAAGGTGCCGATGCCCAGCGGTGCCGGGATCAGCGCCACGAAGCCGCCGAATTCGCTGACCGGCAGCTTCCACAGTTCGATTTCGATGGCGGCGCCGTCGGCGCCCTTGATCAGCCCGGGCTTGGGCGGCGTGGTGTTGGCCAGGGCGTAGAGCCGGTAGCAGGGCGCGGTGCGGGTGCTTTCCAGCAGCACGGCGCCGCGGTCGGTGAGCTGGTGATTGAGTGGCATGCCGGTGAGGTGGGCGCCCACCACCGCCACGGTGACCATGCCGTCGTCGCTGCCGGCTTCCGGCTCCGCCGGCGCGGGCAGGGCGTTGTCGGTGGCGCCGGCCTTCCAGGGGCGGTGGCGCTGCCAGCGGCGACCGAACTCGGCCAGGGCACCGTCCTGCCAGGCGGCGCCGATCAGGGTGATGCCCACCGGCAGGCCGTCGTCGCGGAAGCCGCCGGGCAGGGCCAGGGCGCACATATCCAGCAGGTTGACGAAGTTGGTCCAGGTGCCGAGCTGGCTGTTGAGCTTGACCGGTTCTTCGGCCACCGCCGCACGGGTATGGATGCCCGGCGTGGAGGGCACCACCAGGGCGTCCACCTTCGCCATCAGCTGATCGGCCTCGCGGCGCAGGTCGGCCAGGCGGTACTGGGCGCGGAAGCCGTCGGCGGCGCTCATGTCTCTGGCGGGTAGAATCACATCGCGGATCACCGGCAGCAGCGCGTCTTTTTCCAGCAACGGCTCGGCCACGGTGTAGCGTTCCGCGACCCAGGGGCCCTGGTAGAGCAGCTCGGCGGTTTCGCGCAGCACGCCGGTATCCAGCGGAATCAGCTCGGCAATTTCCGCCAGCTCTTCCAGGTGGCGCTGCCAGGCGGCGGCGGCGCGCTGGTCGCCGAACCAGGGCGTGTCCTTGGGAATGCCCAGGCGCGGCCGCTCCGGCAGGGCGGCGGGCAGCGGCTGCGGCGCCGGGCGCGCGTAGCCGTCCAGCTCGTCGTAGCCACGGAAAAGGTCGTAGACGCTTTGCGCGTCTTCCACGCTCAGCGCGAACACGCTGATGCAATCCAGGGTGCGGCAGGCGGGCACCACACCACGGGTGCTCATGCTGCCCTTGGTGGGCTTGAGGCCCACGGTGTTGGTGAACGCCGCCGGCACCCGGCCGGAGCCGGCGGTGTCGGTGCCCAGCGCGAATGGCACCAGGCCCAGGGAGACCACCGCCGCCGAACCGGCGCTGGAGCCGCCGGAGATATAGTCCGGGTTGAAGGGGTTGGGGACTTCGCCGTAGGGCGAGCGCACCCCCACCAGGCCGGTGGCCAGCTGATCCAGGTTGGTCTTGCCGACCAGAATGGCGCCGGCGTCAAGCAGCGCCTGCACCGCCGGCGCGGTTTCCTTGGCGGTGTAGGTGTAGGCGGGGCAGGCGGCGGTGGTGGGCAGGCTGCCCACGTCGATGTTGTCCTTGACCGCGAACGGCACGCCGTAGAGCGGCAGGCTGGGATCACTGAGGCGCTCCGCCTGGGCCAGCAGGCTGGACTCGTCCAGCAGGTGGATCCAGAGGGCCCGCTCGCTGTCCTGCAGCTGAGCGGAGAGAGCTTTCATGGCCGATACCGGAGTGACGTTCTTCTTCCGGTAGGCGGCGCGCCATTGATCGATGGTCCAGCCAAGCACGATCGCATACCTCGTTGTATACCAGTGGGTATGCCGATCAGTGCAAGGCGGGTGCCAGCGTGGGGAGCGCGGGGCTAAGCTATTGTTTAAAAATAGGTTTTTCTGTTTCCCGGCGAACGGCGAGGTGAGTCGGGAAAGGTATGAGATGCGTCTTCATGGGGCGTCCGCGCCATCATTGTGCATGGCCGGGTGGCTGGACGGTCAGGGTAGCGGTGGCGGCGCGGGCGGCCGTTGCGGCCGTACGCCTTGCCCGAGGGTATTGCCCATCCGATTGCGCAAAGTGGACAGGTTGAACAGGCCTAGGCGGTTGGGCGCCTGCTCGGCGACGGTGGCGGAGTGCATCGCGGGCGTGCCGCGTTCCGGGACGGACGACGGCGCCATCTTCCGCTGATAACAGTCGTAGGGCAGCGCCTTGTGGCCGTCGATTTCGACAGTCACACAGCTGGGTGCGTCCTGGTTGTTGTCCGCCCGGGTGGGCGGGCCGGCGATTAACGCCAGGGTGAGCACGGCAAACGCCGGCATGGAGCACCACGGGGTGGATTCGGCTGTCATGGGGTCGTTCCGGGACGGGAAATGAAGGCTCACCTTGGTGCGGATCACTGCGCCGTACAAGGCGTAAGCACGCAACCCTGATGAATTTTTAATGACACTGTTTCGGTTTGAGAGGTATCGAACACTCTTCCCTGGTGTTGACCGGAGCACTCCTCGGCTGTCGCTGAAAGCCGCGGTGGTCAGCAATCAGTTAGCCGCTGTCCGCAATGTCCCCGGACCAGCGGCTTTTTTTTGCTTCGTTTCATGAATTTTCAATGACAAAGGTTCGGTCGTGGTGGGTTCCAGTCATCTAGAGAGTGTTAACTGGATCACTGGCCGGATGGGCCGGTGAGTTGTTGGTTGTGGCAGCGGCTTACGGGGACACCACTACGGTGGTGGTGCCACGACCCGGTGCATCAATGCCGAGTTTTGAATCCATGCTTTACAAGAAACGAAAGACTGGACGGTGTCGTTCCATGACCGGGATGTGCTTCAGCGGACTTCTGTTAATCAGTCCGCTGGCATGGACGCAGCAGAGTGCTGAACCGGATGCCGCCGGGACGCCTGTCACGACAACGGTGACCATTAATGAGTACATCGTGCGTGGTAATACCGTGCTGCAGGCACGCGATATCGAGCGCGCGGTTTATCCCTATCTGGGGCCGGATAAAACGCTGGACGACATACGAGAGGCGCAACGGGCCTTGCAGGCGGTGTACCAGGACTCCGGCTATCAATCGGTATATGTGGAGCTGCCCGAGCAGAAGGTCAGCGGCGGCGTGGTTTACCTTGAGGTCGTGGAAGTGAAAGTCGGTCGGGTGCGGGTGGTTGGCGCCGAATACCAATCCCCGCTCGAGATTCGAAATCAGGTGCCCGCGCTGACCAGTGGCACGGTACCCAATTTTGATCTGGTTCAAGAGGAGCTCACCGAGGTTAACCGTACCGGTAAGCGGCAGGTCATGCCGCTGGTCAAGGAGGGGCGTATCCCCGGCACCATGGATGTGGATCTGGCCGTTGAAGACGAGCGCCCCTGGAGCGCCAGCCTGACGTTGAACAATGACTATAGCGCCGACACCGAGAAGCTACGCACGGTGGCCACGCTCAGCCACGCCAATCTCTGGCAAAAAGGCCACAGCGCCTCGCTCACTTTCTTTACCGCGCCTCAGGATACCGACAACGCCGAGGTCTGGTCCTTCAGCTACGA
>NZ_CAXPXK010000123.1:0-23086 GCF_964221125.1 Alloalcanivorax sp. | reverse complement strand
TCAGACGTGTGCTCTTCCGATCTGTGATTTTGGGACAGGGCCTATTCCAAGGCGGGCGCGCTTTGCGCCGCTCGGTCGAACGGAGGGTTCGAATTAAGTCCTCCCTGACCACCAAATAAAAAGGGGTCCCGTTTGGGACCCCTTGTTATTTGGCGGTGAGGGAGGGATTCGAACCCTCGATACGCGTAAACGTATACACGCTTTCCAGGCGTGCTCCTTCAGCCACTCGGACACCTCACCAAAACTGATTGTCACTACCAGCTGGCCGCGCTCTGGTAGTCGCACGCGAGCGTGCTCGTTACTCGGGCTCACGCCCTCGCCCCTTCGGGGCCGTCACCGCTACGCGGCGACGTTCGCTTGCCTTCGGCAAGGCGTCAGCCACTCGGACACCTCACCAAAACTGGCTGCTCTGAGTCATCATCAGAGGGCGCGTAGGGTACCCGAGGGTCGCGGTTCAGGCAAGCGTGGCGGCGTCACTCAGGCGTTATCCGTGTTGTTTCTGGCCAGGTAAAGGCCCTGGTACTCGGAGACCACCACACCCTGGGCGTCGGTTGCCCGGGCCAGAATCGCCAGGCTCGCTTTGCCGCGCCGCCTCAGGCGCTGGTGAAACCGGCCGCTCTCGCCGTCGTCGGCCCAGGCGCGGATTTCGATGGCGCCGTGCAGCGGCGCGCGGAATTGCAGGCTGGATTCCACCGCCACCACGTCGACGCTGGCCTCCCCTTCGCCCACCGCGGAATCCGCCATCAGCGTGGTGCAGGCCCAACCGGCCAGGGTGAGCAGCGCCGCCTGGCTGCCGGCGAAGAAGGTGCCCTTGTCGTTATGGTTGGGCGCCAGCGGCGCGGTCAGGGTGAGCCGTTCGCCGTCGAAGGCGGTGAACCGGAAGTCGAGATGGGTGGTGAGCGGTATCGCCGCGCGCACGCGGGCGGCCAGGGCGTCGAGATCAATCATCCTGCCTCCGGGGAAGCTCACGCAGAAAAGTTTCCGGTTGTTCGTCCGGCAGGTTCTTCAGGCCCCCGGCGGGGGTGCCCAGGTAGACGAAGCCCACCACCTGATCCTTGTCGGCGAAGCCCAGGCGCGCCTTGACGGTTTCGTCGTTGGCCAGGTCGCCGGTGCGCCACATGGCGCCGATGCCCAGGGCGTGGGCCGCCACCATGATGTTCTGCACCGCCGCGCCCACCGCCAGCACCTGCTCCCAGGCGGGCACCTTGTGGCCTTCGGTGATCTCCGCCACGGCGACGATAATGGTGGGCGCGCGCAGGGCCTTGTTGCGGATGTTGTCGCGGGCGCACTGGTCCGCCTCCGGCTGCCGGCGCAGCAGACGCCACTCCATGATGTCGCCGAGGCGTTCGCGCTCTTCGCCTTCCAGCACCAGAAACCGCCAGGGGCGCAGCATGCCGTGGTCGGGGGCGCGGATCGCCGCCGCCAGCAACTCTCTGACCTGATCGGCGGTGGGGCCGGGCTCGGTGAGGCGGGCCACGGAAACGCGGGTGTTGAGCGCGGTCAGTGTGTCCATCGGAACTCCTGTGTGCGAACGGTGACGCGCCGGGGATTGTACGGCAAAGCGCGTTTGCTTTCCTCGCCGTCTGGCGATCAGTCTTTTTTCTTAACCCACAACTGGGTAAGCTCCGGACAAACGTCCTGATTGGCAGTGCATGAGTACATCCAAGAACCGCCCCCGCAAGCCCTATCTGGATCCGATGGAGCGCGCGCGCCGGCTGAGCAATTATATCCGCCTGCTTGCCTTCGTGGTGGCGGCGACCATTCTGATGGCCGGTGTCGGCCTGCAGCTTTATCCCTCCCACTATCTGCTCGGCGTGGCCGGCCTGCTGGGCTATCCGCTGCTGGTGCAGACCCTGGTGGTGGTGGGCCAGCGCAAGGACCTGCTGCCGGAACATTTCTCGCCGGTGGTGATGCAGCTGGACGCGGCGATCATCGGGGTGGCCTGCGCGCTGCTGCATTTCGCGGTGGTGCCGAGCCTGGTGCTGCTGATCATCGTGCACGCCAACGCGGTGAGCAGCGGCGGCCTGCGCCCCTGGCTGCTGAACGTGCTGATGACGCTGGGCGGCGCCGCTCTGGCGTCACTGCTGCTGGGCGTGCCGCCCACCCCCACCACGGTGCCGCTGAGTGTGTCGGTGCTGTCGCTGGTGGGGCTGGGGCTGTACGTGGGCGCCAGTTCCTTCTATGCCAACCGTCAGGCGCAGTTCCTGCGCCAGGCGCAAATCCGGGTGCGCGAGCAACAGCAGCAGGCGGTGGAGATGTCGCGCAAGCTGGCCAAGTATCTGCCGCCGCAGATCTGGGGCTCGCTGTTTTCCGGCAAGCGCGACGCCAAGCTGGAGACCCGGCGTAAACGGCTGACGGTGTTCTTCTCGGACATCAAGGGTTTCAGCGCGATCTCCGAGGAGCTGCCGCTGGACACCCTGACCCGCATGCTCAACACCTACCTGAGCGAGATGACGCGCATCGCCCTGCGCCACGGCGGCACCATCGACAAGTTCATCGGCGATGCGGTGATGGTGTTCTTCGGCGACCCGAAAAGCGAGGGCGCCCAGGAAGACGCCTACCGGTGCGCCGCCATGGCCATCGAAATGCAGCAGCACATGCGCTTTCTGCGCCAGCGCTGGCAACGCGAGGGCATCACCCAGAAGCTGGAAATCCGCATCGGCATCAACACCGGCTATGTGACGGTGGGCAACTTCGGCACCGACAGCCGCATGGACTACACCATCCTCGGCACCGACGTGAACCTGGCCAGCCGGCTGGAATCCGCCTGCCGGCCGGGGCAGGTGCTGATCTCGGAAAGCACCCATGAGCTGATCAAGGACCGGGTGCGCTGCCGTAATGTGGGCGAGGTGTCGGCGAAGGGCTTCAGCCGGCCGATCCCGGTGTTCGAGGCCCAGGCACTGAAGCGCAACGCCGGCGGCAAGCAACGCTTCGTGAGCGTCGCCACCACCGGGTTCGGCCTGCACATGGACCTGGAGCGCATTCACAACGTGGACAAAAACCGCATACTGAAGGCCCTGGCCCGCTCCGCCTCGGACCTGAAGAAGCGCAAGACCGTGGCCGTGGATTTCGAGGCGGAAGGCTTCGCGCTGCATGTGCACTCCGAGAGCCTGCCCGACCGCGACCGGGAAAAAGTGCTGGATGTGATGGGCAAGGCGGCGGCCAAGATACAACAACAAGTACGGCTCTAAGGAGAACCGCTATGGCTGAACCGTCCTCCGGCTGGCTGGCCCGGCTGGAACGCGCCGGCAACCGCCTGCCGCACCCCACCCTGCTGTTCGTCTGGCTGTGTCTGTTGATGCTGCCGCTGAGCGCGCTGCTGGCGGCGGTGGGCCTGACCGCCACGCATCCGCTGGAGGACCGCGCCATTGAGGTGCGCTCGCTGCTCGACGGCGACGGCCTTACCTATCTGTTCAGCGAGATGGTCACCAACTTCACCGGTTTCGCACCGCTGGGCGTGGTACTGGTGGCGATGCTGGGGCTGGGCATCGCCGAGCATTCCGGCCTGCTGGGCGCCAGCCTGGCGGCGCTGGTGCGGCGCGCCTCGCACCGCACGCTGGTGGTGACGGTGGCGTTCGCCGGGGTGATGTCGAGCCTCGCCTTCGACGCCGGCTATGTGGTGCTGATTCCCCTCGCCGGCTTTCTGTTCCAGCTGGCCGGCCGCTCGCCGCTGGCCGGCATCGCCACCGCGTTCGCGGCGGTGTCCGGCGGCTACAGCGCCAACCTGCTGCTCGGCCCGGTGGACGCAGTGCTCGCCGGCCTGTCCACGGAGGCGGCGGCGATCGTCGAGCCCGACCGCGTGGTGTCGGCTGCGGGCAACTACTGGTTCATCATGGTCTCCACGGTGCTGGTCACCGCCGTGGTGTCGCTGGTCACGGTGCGCATCACCGAGCCGCGCGTGGCCGACCGGCCCGCCGACAACAGTGACGAAGACCTGGCGCCGCGCATGGACCGGCGCGCCCTGGGCTGGACCCTGGCAGTGCTGGCGCTGGGCGTGCTCGCGGTGGTGCTGCTGGTGGCGCCGGCGGACGCGCCGCTGCGCGGTGAGGACGGCGGCCTGCTGCAGTCGCCGTTCATGTCGTCGCTGGTGGTGCTGATCGCGCTGCTGGCGGGGCTGTGCGGCGCCGTTTACGGGCGGGTGAGCGGCCGCTTCCGCTCCGCCGGCGGCATCATCGAGGCGATGGAAACCACCATGAGCTCGATGTCCGGTTACCTGGTGCTGATGTTCTTCGCCGCCCAGTTCGTGGCCTGGTTCAGCTACAGCCAGCTGGGGCTGGTGCTGGCGATCAAGGGCGCCGCCTGGCTGGGCGGCCTGAATCTGCCGACCGTGGCGCTGCTGCTGTTGTTCGTGGGGCTGGTGGCGCTGATCAACCTGATGATCGGCAGCGCCTCCGCCAAGTGGGGCATCCTGGCGCCGGTGTTCGTGCCCATGCTGATGCTGGTGGGCATCGACCCGGAAGCCACCCAGGCGGCCTACCGGGTGGGCGATTCCAGCACCAACATCATTACCCCGCTGATGCCCTACTTCGCGCTGGTGCTGGGCTTTGCCCGGCGCTACCGGAGCGACACCGGCATCGGCACGCTGATCGCGCTGATGCTGCCCTACAGCCTGGCGCTGCTGGCCGGCTGGTCGGTGCTGCTGGGGGTTTGGATCGGCTTTGGCTGGCCGCTCGGCGCCGGCTAGCCGTCGAGGTCTCTGGGATCCTGCCGGGCGGTCTGGGACCGCCCTTTCGCGGGCAGGGCCCGCTCCCACAGCCCGCTCCCACAACCCGCTCCCACAGTCGCTACTGGCGGATGGTGCGCAGGTTGCGCGGCAGGTCTTCGTAATCGGAACGGAACGGGTTGATGTCGAGGCCGCCGCGGCGGGTGAAGCGGCCGTACACCGACAGGTGACGGGGCGCGCACTGGCGCTTCAGGTCGACGAACATCTGCTCGATGATCTGTTCGTGGAAGCCCTGGTGGTTGCGCAGCGAGACCACGTAGCGCAGAAAGCTGGCCGGGCTGATCTCGGCGCCGGTGTAGCGCACCTGAACCGTGCCCCAGTCCGGCTGGTTGGTGACCGGGCAGTGGCTGCGCAGCAGGTGCGACACCAGCGCGCCGTTGCGCTCCGGCCCCTGTTCGGTGAACAGCAGATCCGGGCGGTATTCGAAATGCTCGAACGCCACGTCGAGATGATCGACGCTGTCGCCGTGGTCATCCCAGACCGCGGCGCGGGCCGCTTCCTCCATGCTCATGACGCGCACGTCCACCGGTGCCCCGGCCACCTGGGCCAGGTCGCCGGCGATCGCCTTGATCACCGCCTCGCGGGAGGCGAAGCGGGTGTTGGCGAACGAGTTCAGATAGAGCTTCAGCGACTTGGATTCGATGATGTTCGGCGAGATGCAGGGCACCACCAGCTCGGCCATGGCCACCACCGGCTTGCCGCGCTCGTTGAGCCAGGACAGCTCATAGGCGTTCCAGATGTCCTGGCCGTGGAACGGCAGCCGCGGCTCGCCCTCGGCGGCGGTGTCCAGGTCCAGGCTTTCGCGGGCGTCCCAACGGGGCACCGGGCACAGCAACGAAGGGGTGTACTGGTCGATGAAAGCGCTGGTGCGGCCCAGCGGCGTGTCGTTGAGAAAGCTCATGTCGATTACCCGCGAATTCCGGTGCCCCGCCGCAGCAGCCACAGCGCCAGCAGAAAGAACACTACCGTAAAGGCGAAGATAGCAGCCAGGGAGGCGTATACGTTGACGTCGCTCACACCCAGCACGCCGTAGCGGAAGGCGTTGACCATATAGACGATGGGGTTCACCAGGGTCACGGTGCGCCAGAATTCGGAGAGCAGGTCCAGGGAGTAGAACACCCCGCCCAGGTAGGTCAGCGGCGTGAGAATAAAGTTGGGAATGATGCTGATGTCGTCAAAGTTGTTGGCGAAGATGGCGTTGATAAAGCCGCCCAGGGCGAACAGCGCCGAGGTCATCGCCACCACCAGCAGGGTGATCCAGGCGTGCTGCACGTTGAGATCGGTGAAGAACAGGCTCACCGTGGTGACGATGCCGCCCACCATGATGCCGCGCACCATGCCGCCCACCACGAAGCCGGACAGGATCACGAACGGCGACATCGGCGACACCAGCATCTCCTCAATGGAGTGCTGAAACTTGGTGGAAAAGAACGAACTGACCACGTTGCCGTAACTGTTCTGGATCACGCTCATCATGATCAGGCCGGGCACGATGTACTGCATGTAATCGAAGCCGCCCATCTCGCCGATGCGGCTGCCTACCAGGTTGCCGAAGATCACGAAATACAGGGTCATGGTGATCGCCGGCGGCAGCAGCGTCTGCGGCCAGATGCGCAGGAAGCGGCGCACTTCCTTGGTGACGATGGTCAGGAAAGCGACCCATTGTTGATGCAGCGTCATGAGGCGTTCTCCCGCTGCGGGTTCTGTTCAGGCAGGTTCTGTTCCACCAGGCGCACGAACAACTCCTCGAGACGGTTGGCTTTGTTACGCATGCTCATTACTTCGAAATTCTGCTCCGCCAGGGCCACGAACAACTGGTTCAGGCTCTGCGTCTTCGGCACCGCCACTTCCAGGGTGCCGGCGTCGCGCAGGTGCACGTCGAAACCGGGCAGCTCCGGCGCGCGGTCCACCGGCCGGGCCAGATCCAGGATGAAGGTTTCCACCTGCAGCTTTTCCAGCAGCGACTTCATGTCGGTGTTCTCGACGATGCGGCCGTGGTCGATGATGGCGATGCGGCGGCACAGGGACTCCGCCTCTTCCAGATAGTGGGTGGTGAGAATAATGGTGCGGCCCTCGTTGTTGAGGCCGATCAGGAAGTCCCACATGGAACGGCGCAGCTCAATGTCCACCCCGGCGGTGGGCTCATCGAGGATCAGCAGCTCCGGCTCATGAACCAGGGCGCGGGCGATCATCAGCCGGCGCTTCATGCCCCCGGACAGGGAGCGGGCCTGGTTCTTGCGCTTGTCCCACAGCCCCAGCTTGCGCAGGTACTTCTCGGCGCGCTGCCGGGCCAGCGGCGCCGGAATGCCGTAGAAGCCCGCCTGGGTGACGACGATGTCGAACACCTTCTCGAACTGGCTGAAATTGAATTCCTGGGGCACCACGCCGATCTTCTGCTTGGCCAGTTCCCGTTCCTGGTCCAGGGAGTGGCCGAGGATGGTGACCTCGCCGCCGGTCTTGTTGACCAGCGAACTGACGATGCCGATGGTGGTGGACTTGCCGGCGCCGTTGGGGCCCAGCAGCGCGAAGAAATCACCCCGCTCCACGGTCAGGTCGATGCCTTTGAGCGCCTCGACACCGTTGGCGTAGGTCTTGGTGAGATTACGAAGGGTCAGGGCAGACAAACATCACCTCGCCGGCTGCGGAAAAGAAACAAGCAACACAGATGGGGGCGGCACCGCAGGATTCAAGCCAGCGCCAATTCCCGGTGCCCGTGATGACCGCGCCACACCCAGTGCATGCGGGCGTCCTCGAACCACACCCACAGCCCTTCCATCATCCACGGCCAGTGCTCCTCGTCGATGGCGTCGCGGCCTTCCAGCTCCGCCACCAGCACGGCGAGAATGGTGTCATGGGTCACGTGCACCGCCAGTGAACCCGGCTCCGGCTCGCGCTGGTACAGATACGAAGCCAGCTTGGCGCGGCCCGCCGCCGGCGACAGCATGCCTTCGAACGGGGTTTTCAGGTGCTGGTTGAGAAAGCTCAGCGCCCCCATCTTGAGAAAGGTCGGCCCCACCCGGTTGATGTCTTCCACGTAGCAGCCGGGTTCCACCAGGGTCGGGTCGGTGACCACCTCCGGCATCGCCGGGATCAGGCCCGCCTCCAGGGCGCCCTCCGCCATGGCGGTGGCGGTGTCCACGCAGCGGCCCACCGGGCTGGAATAGAACGCCTGCACCGGGCGCTCCAGACGGGCGCCCCACTCACGGGCCATCGCCACGCCTTCCGCGGTGAGCGGCAGGCGGTAGTCGGCGAAGCCGTTCTTGGCCAGCTCCCGCACGGAGTGCCGGGTCAACAGGTGAGCCGGCCGGTGAGCCGGAAGCAGACGGATCGCATCGTGAAGGCGGGGGTGTAATCGGGCCATGGTCCCTCTCTAAGACTGCCTCATGGTACGGTCCCGGGGAGGTACTGCCAAGTTCGCCGCTTGGACTCCCCTATTTAAGGGATACCAGTCGCCCGCCTCCCGTGATGTATTCCCCCGATTCTAAAAAAAGAGAGGGGAACGACCATGCAGCAGGCAGGCGCGCCACGGGCGTCACGCGTGAAGCGTTTTATTGTCACGGGCCCGGCGCTGGTGGCGCTGATGGCCGCCGATCAGGCGCTGGCCCAGACGTTCATTGACGCCGGCGACCAGGAAATCATCGATAACACGGCGCAAAGCACGCAACCCAACCCCTGGGACACCGGCTTCTTGCAGGTCGACGGCACCCTGACCATCGGCGAGACCGGCGCTGTGACCAGCTCGATCACCTATGTGGGCGGCGATCCCGCCGCCGCCAACCCCGCTGTGGCCAGCGTGGCGGGCACTGGCGCGCAATGGACCCTGACCGACGGGCTGTTCGTCGGTGACATCAACGACGGCGATATGACCGTGGGCGCCGGCGGCACCGTGACCAGCTCCTACGGCATCGTCGGCAGCAGCGATGGCGTGCTCGGCACGGTCGAAGTGGCGGGCCAGAACGCCCTTTGGGAAAACACCGGCACGCTCTCCATCGGCAACTATGGTCAGGCGGAAATGACGGTCGGCGCCGGCGGCACGGTGACCAACACGGTGGGTTATATCGGCTCGTTCGCCGGCTCCAACGGCGTGGTGACGGTCAGCGGCGACCAGGCGCGCTGGGACAACAGCGCCGATCTGGTGGTGGGCAGCTCCGGCACCGGCACCCTGAACATCGGCGCCGGTGGTACGGTCACCAACCTGAATACCTTCGTGGGCAGCTTCGCGGACGGTGACGGCACCGTGGTGGTGGACGGCGACGGCGCCGGCTGGCAAAACAGCGGCGCGCTGATCGTCGGCGCCGAGGGCAGCGGCGCCGTGGACATCAACAACGGCACGGTGAGCAGCGACAGCGGCACCCTCGGCAACGCCGTGGGCGCCGACGGCCGGGTGCGGGTGGCCGGCGATACGGCGCGCTGGACCAGCGCCCTGGCCATCCAAGTGGGCTACCAGGGCAGCGGCGACCTGGTGATCGAAGACGGCGGCCGGGCCGCCACCGGCGCGGTGATCGTCGGCGCCACGGCCTCCGGCTCGGGCACGCTCACCCTGGGCGGCACCGCCGCCGCGCGGGGCATCCTGGAAACCGGTTTTGTGCAGAAACAGGACGGCGCCGGCAGCGTCACGCTGGACGGCGGCATGCTCCGGGCCACCGCCGACGAGCAGGATTTCCTGAGTGGCTTCAGCGCCGGTGACGTCAACATCGAAGCCGGCGGCGCCTGGGTCGATAACAACGGCCACGACATCGGCATTCAAACCGACCTGCAGGGCGCCGGCGGCCTGACCAAACTCGGCGCCGGCACCCTGGTGTTGTCGGGTAGCAACACCTATCAAGGCGCCACCGAGGTGGAGGCCGGTTCGCTGGTCGTCAACGGCGACCTCGCGCCGTCGACGCTGACCATCCACGGCGGCGCCGGCCTGGGCGGCAGCGGCACGGTCGGCACCACCAGCCTGGGCGCCGGCAGCACGCTGGCGCCGGGCAACTCGATCGGCACGCTCACCGTGGACGGTGACCTCACCTTCGACAGCGACACCACCTACCAGGTGGAAGTGGCCCCCGACGGCTCCGACAGCGACCTTGTCCAGGTCACCGGCCAGGCGCGGCTGAACGGCGCCGACGTGGCGCACATCGGCAACAGCGGTGACTACCGGCCCGCCACGGTCTACACCATTCTCAGCGCCGACGGCGGCCTCGACGGCACCTTCGGCGGCGTCACCTCCGACTACGCCTTCCTGATCGCCGACCTGTTCTACGACGCCAACAACGTCTACCTGCAACTGGCCCGCGACGGCTACGCCAGCTTCACCGACCGGGCCGTCACCGACAATCAGATCGCGGTGGCGGGCAGCGCGGACACCCTGGGCCCCGGCAACGACATCTACAGCGCTCTGCTCACCCTGCCCGACGACAACGCCCTGATCCGCGGCGCCTTTGACCAGCTGGCCGGGGAAATCCACGCCTCTCTGCGCAGCGCCCTGATCGAGGACAGCCGCTTTGTGCGCGACACCGCCGGCGAGCGGCTGCGCACCGCCTTCCGGTCACGCCCCGCCGGCACCGTGGTGTGGAGCCGCGCCTACGGCAACTGGGGGGACAGCGACCGCGACGGCGGCGGCGCCGCGTCGATGGACCATTCCAGCGGCGGCCTGTTGATCGGCGCCGACGCGCCCCTCAACGACACCTGGCGGCTGGGCCTGCTGGCCGGCGCCGGCCGCACCTCCGTGGACATCGACGACCGCGACGCATCCGGCAGCAGCGACGACTATCACCTGGGGCTGTACAGCGGCGGCCGCTGGGAGGCGCTGCGCCTCACCGCCGGGCTCGGCTACAGCTGGCACGACATCGAAACCGACCGCCGCGTGGCGTTCCACGACTTCGAGGAGTCCCTGCGCGGCGACAATCGCGCCGATACCCTGCAGGTCTTCGGTGAGGCGGGATACCGGCTGGATACCGACGCCCTGGCGCTGGAGCCCTTCGTCGGGCTGGCGCAAGTGCGCCTGAGCAGCGACGGCAGCGACGAGGACGGCGGCGCGGCGGCCCTGCGGGACGACGGCGACAGCACCGACACCACCTTCAGCACCCTGGGGCTGCGCGCCGCCTCCGCTCTGGGTCTCGCCGGTGTGCCGGCACGGCTGCACGGCACCCTGGGCTGGCGCCACGCCTTCGGCGACACCGACTCGGAGGTCACCCAGACGTTCGCCGGCGGCCAGGCCTTCACCGTCAGCGGCGTGCCCATCGCCGAGGACGCGGCGATCGTCGAGGCCGGCCTGGACCTGAGCCTCTCCGAGCGCGCCACCCTGGGCGTCAGCTACGGTGGCCAGCTCGCCGCCGACCGCCGCGACCACGGCCTCGGCGCCCGCTTCGAGATGCAATTCTGAGTGGCACAAAAAAAGGGACCCGGTCGGGTCCCGTTTGATTTTGGAGCGGGAAACGAGATTCGAACTCGCGACCCCAACCTTGGCAAGGTTGTGCTCTACCAGCTGAGCTATTCCCGCTTATAAAGAGTGGCGTCCCCTAGGGGAGTCGAACCCCTGTTACCGCCGTGAAAGGGCGGTGTCCTGGGCCACTAGACGAAGGGGACCCGGTGCTCTCAAGCGGCGCGTAGGATAGAAATCGGCGCCCCGGTCGTCAAGGAAAAATTTGCCGGAAGTGGTCATTGACCCGCCACCCGCTCTGCTTTATCCCTAGATGCCTGTAAAAAACGCCTGCCAAAAAACCAACCGGGAGAGAAAACGCATGCCCATGAAACTGTACGGCGCGGTGATGTCGCCCTTCGTCCGCAAGACCCGCGTGGTGCTGGCCCTGAAGGGCCTGGACTACGAAGCGGTGCACGTGGACCCCAACAACAAACCCGAGGGCTACGAGAAGATCAGCCCGCTGCAGCGGATCCCGGCGCTGGAAGTGGACGGCCGCTATCTCGCCGATTCGGCGGTGATCTGCGCCTACCTGGAGAAAACCCACCCGGAGCCGGCGCTCTACCCCAGCGACCCGTTCCAGTACGCGCGCACCCTGTGGTTCGAAAAGTACGCGGACTACGAGCTGGCGCCGCACTGCACCTTCACCGTGTTCCGTAACCGGATCGTGAAGCGCCTGATGGGCCAGGACTGCGACGAGGAGGCCATCGCCAAGGCGCTGGAGAGCCGCATTCCGCCGATGCTGGATTATCTGGAGCAGGAGCTGGACGGCCGTGAGTATCTGGTCGGCGACAGCCTCACCGTGGCGGACATCGCCGTGGCCAGCCAGCTGGTGAATTTCCGCCATGGCGGCGAGACCGTGGACGCCGGCCGTTACCCGAACCTGGCGGCGCACACCGAGCGCATGCACGCGCTGGCGCCGTTCGCCGGTACCATCGAGAAAGAGAGCGGCTTTATCAGCAAGATGCTGGGCTGACGCCCGCGGCGCCCGGCCCGCCGGCTAGGGCGCCGATTCCCCGCCACCGGCCTCCACGGCCACCAGCGCGGCACGGCCGTCCGGCGCGATGCGGACCCGGGCCACGCCGCCTTCGGCCAGCTCCCGTTCCAGCCGCAACGCCTCTTCCGGCGCCGCGAACCAGGCTTCGATGCCGTAACGAATGTGCAGTTCACCACCGCTGACCCGCTCAATGGTACCGCGCAGATACAGCCGCTCGCCGTCCGGTTCCCGTAAACGCACGCCGTCCGCCCGCCACAGCGCGCCGTCCCGCTGCAAGCGCACGAACACCGGATCACCGGCGCGGGGCAGCTCCATCTCGGGCAGCGGCTGGCGGGATAGGGCGTAGTTCAGGCGCACGTACTGGCCCCGGAACAGGTCGCGCGGGTCCACCGGCACGGTGGCCAGGCGCACCTCGGTGCCCACCCACAGCGGGTACTGGCTGTACACGAACAGGCCGCCCAGCACCGCCAGCTGCAGTAGCACCGCGGCCACCAGCGCGGCCAGCCGGCGCCGGCTCATGAGCGCGCCTCCCGGCGGCGCCAGTAGCGGCCGGCGACGAACAGCAGCGCCGCCATGCCGAGGAACAGCCCGGCGGCGCCCAGATAGCCGCCGATCAGGTCCAGGTAGCGCAGCAGCGCCAGGGTGAGGATGGCGATCAGCCCGGTGACATAGAGGCCGCCCTCGCCTTCCAGAAGACCGCGCCGCATCCAGTGCATCGCCAGCAGCAACAACAGCAGGTTCGACGCCACCGCCCAGACCAGGGCCTGGTCGGGCACGCCGCCGGTGTGCACCGCGATCAGCAGGGCGGCCACCGCCAGCGCCACCAGGGGCCGCCCCAGGAGGGCCGCCGCCAGCAGCGCCACCAGCGCCGCCCACAGGCCCGGATCGAGCCAGGTCCAGGCGTAGGCCAGGTAGTGCTCCCAGCCGTCCACGAAGGTGAACGGCAGGATCGCCAGCACCGTGAGCCGGGGCATCCAGTTAACGGCGCCGGCGCTCCACCAGCCCGGGCGGGCGGCGAGCGCGCCGGCCAGCACCAGCAGGCCGAGATTGAAACTGATCATGCCTTCCTGGGCCTGGGGGCCGAAGTCGGTGGCGTAGACCCAGGCCAGCATCAGGTTCAGCCACACGGCGGTGGCGGCCAGCGCCGCCAGGGCGAGCCCGGCGACGCGGCGGCGCCAGGCCACCCAGAACGCCACCGCCAGAAACAGCGGCATCAGCCAGGGGGCGGCGAAGCGGTATTCCAGCAGCATCCAGGCCACCGCCACCGCCAGGCCCTGCAGCGCCAGCAGGCGGCCCCCGCTGAGCAGCGTCAGCGGCACCAGGCCCAGGGTCCAGAGCAGCAGGCCGTTGGGGAAATGCTCGCCCAGGTGGTACATCTGCCCGGTGAGCATGATCGAGGCGCCGTAGGCGAAGCCGCCCAGGAACAGCAGGCCGCCGCCGGTGCCGGCGCGGGCCAGGCGCAGCACGCCCCAGCCGTTGAGCACGGCGGTCAGGGTGACCAGGCCGGCGAAGCGGGCCAGGCGCGGCAACTGCTCCCAGTTGGCGGACACCAGCAACAGCAGGGCGAGCCCGGCGAACAGGCCGGCCAGGCCGGTGAGCAGCCCCAGCGCCGAGGGGCCGGTGTCGTTCAGGGAGGTGCCGTAGCGGTTGAGGATGCGCTCCGCCTGGAACGGCTCCACCAGGCCCTCATCGACCCAGCGGCGGGTTTCCCGGCGCAGCAGGTTCTTGCGCATCCAGCTCAGCATCTAGAGCGGCAGCCCCAGCCGTCGGGCTTCCATGCGGCGCAGGAATTCCAGCATGATCTGCCGGTACAGATCCTCGCCCAGCCACAGGTCCTCGACGCCGGCGTCCACGTTGGGGTTGTCGTTGACTTCGATCACCACCACCTGATCGCCGGATTGCTTGAGGTCCACGCCGTACAGGCCGTTGCCCATCAGCCGCGCCGCCTTGAGCGCCATGCGCAGCACCTTGGCGGGCACGTCGCGCACCGGCAGGGTGGCGAAGCGTCCGGAGCTGGTCTTGCCGCCGTCCTTGTGGTGGTAGATCTGCCAGTGGCCCTTGCTCATGAAGTACTGGCAGGCGAACAGTGGCCGGTTGTTGAGCACGCCGATGCGCCAGTCGTAGTCGGTGTACATAAAGGCCTGGGCCAGCACCACCGCGGACTGCTTCAGGTAACCGCTGAGCGCGGCGCGCAGCTCGGCTTTGTCCTTCACCTTGCTGATGCCCCGCGAAAAGCTGCCGTCGGGAATCTTCAGCACCATCGGCAGGCCCAGCTCGGCGATCAGGCTGTCCGCCTGCGCTTCGGAGTCGTCGAACACGAAGGCGGTGGGCGGCACCGGCACGCCGTTGGCCTGCATCAGCTCGGCCAGGTAGATCTTGTTGGTGCAGCGCAGGATCGAGCCGGGGTCGTCGATCACCACCATGCCTTCCTGCTCCGCCTTGCGGGCGAACTGGTAGGTGTGGTGGTCGATGCCGGTGGTTTCACGGATAAACAGGCCGTCGTACTCACCCAGGCGGGTGTAGGCGTCGCGGTCGATGGGGTCCACCTTGATGCCCAGCTGCCGGCCGGCCTTGATAAAGCGTTTGAGCGCGGCGCGGTTGCTGGGCGGCATGGCTTCTTTGTCGTCCACCAGCATGGCCAGGTCGTAACGGTCGCCGCGCCGGCGGCGGGGGTTGCGCCACACGCGCGCGTTGAACTGTTCCAGGGCGCGGGCGAAGGCGTCTTCCTCGTGCCCCTTGAGCTGCTTGAGGCTCACCGGGCGGATCGATTCCAGGGTCCACTCTTCGCGGCGGCGGAAGGAGACGCGCAGGATCGGACAGGGCATCTGATCGAAGATCTGGCGGCCCAGGTCGTTGAGCCCGTCCTGCTCCGCGTGACCGAAATAGAGCGTCAGGGTGACGCGGGTGGCGTCGCCGCCCTGCTTTTTCATGGCTTTGTCGAGGGCCGCTTCGAAGCGCTCGAAATGCAGGCCGTACAGCGCCTTGCGGCTGAGGTCGTTGACCGTGCGCACCGACGGCAGCACGCGCTGGCCGCGCGCTTCCGCCAGCAGCGAGCAGTAATAACCGGGCGACAGGTATTTATAGCTGCGGCACAGGTTGATCACCTGCACTTTCTTGTCGGTGCACACGGGCTGGGCCGCCTGCAGATAGTCCCGCGCCGAAAGCAGATGGCGGGTGGGGTAATAGGCGGCCCAGTCCGCCGGGTCGTCGACCAGGATGATCACTTGGCTCATTGATGGCTCACTCGGCACTCAAACCGACTAGTCGTAATCGCCCTTGGGGTAACCGGCGTCTTCTTCCTTGGCGCCGGGCTTGCTGCCCGGGTGCCCGGCTTTTTCCAGTGCATCCTGTACCTCCGGCGGCATATAGGTCTCATCGTGTTTGGCCAGGACCTCGTCCGCCTCGAAACGGTCACGGCTCACCAGGGTGCCGTTGGCGACCACGCCCTGGCCCTCGCGGAACAGGTCGGGAAGAATGCCCTGGTAGTGAATAGCAAAGCTACCCTTTCCATCGGTGACCGTGAAGACCACATCCAGGGTATCCGGGTCCCGCTGCACCGAGCCGTCCTCGACCAGACCGCCGACGCGCATTTTGGCACCCACCGGCGCCTCACCGTTAACGATTTGCTGCGGCGTATAGAACAGGTTGATGTTCTGACGCAGGGCGTAGACCGCCAGCCCCACCGCCACGGCCAGGCCCGCGAGCACCGCCAGCACCACGAATAGACGTTGTTTGCGAACCGGATTCATTGATTACTCTCCACACTGTTGGACGATGTGCCGGCCTTGGGCGATGTCCTGGCGCCGTCGCGGCGCGCCTGGCGGGCGATCTCGGCCCGCACCCGTCCCTGCCGTCGCACCGCCACCAGCATATTGGTGACGATCAGAAGCGCGCTGAGTCCGTAGGCGCTCCATACGAAAAAGCCGTGCTCGCCCATGGCGATAAAGGCGGCGACACTGTCGAAATAGGGGTCGAACATGATCACGCCTCCTCGTCACGGACCAGCCGGCGCACCCAGCCGCTGCGGCGTTCGCGGCTGAGCACCTCGGTGCGGGCGCGCATCAGCACGTTGGCGGCGTACAGTAACCAGAGCCCGGTCATGCTGATCAGCAGCGGCCATTTCATCGAGGCGTCGATGGACGACTGCCCCACCACCTTGAGGGTGGCGCCCTGGTGCAGGGTGTTGAGCCACTCCACCGAATACTTGACGATCACCACGTTGATCACGCCCACCACCGCCAGCAGGGCGGCGGCGCGGGCCGCCTGGCGCGGATCGCGGATCGCGTTCTGCAGCGCCATGATGCCCAGGTACAGGAACAGCAGGATCAGCATCGACGTCATGCGCGCGTCCCACTGCCAGTAGGTGCCCCAGGTGGGCTTGCCCCAGAGCGCGCCGGTGAGCAGCGACACCGCCGCCAGGGCGGCGCCGAACGGCGCCAGCGCCTTGAGCATCACCTCGGCCATTTTCATGCGCCACACCAGCGCCACCAGCCCGGCCACGCCCATGGCGATGTAGCCCATCAGGGCGCCGCTGGAGGCCGGCACGTGAATATAGATGATGCGATAGCTGTCGCCCTGGTAGCGCTCCACCGGGGCGTACACCAGCCCCCATATCAGCCCCACCGCCAGCAGCGCCAGCGACACCGGCACCAGCCACGGCAGCACCGCCTCGCAGAAACGGTAGAAGTACCGGGGCGAGCCCAGTTGGTGGTACCAGCGTTTAATCGTTTTCCACATAGAACACCTGAATAGAGCGGTGGCTATCAGTCGCCGGCGCTGATGCGCAGGCCAAGCGCCACGGCCACCGGGCCGAGGCTCACCGCCAGCGCCAGAATCGCCCCCAGCACCGCCAGCAGACCGCCGGTGGGCAGGCCGTCCAGGGCGGTGCGCACCACGCCCGCGCCGAACACCAGCACCGGCACATAAAGGGGCAGCACCAACACCGCCAGAAGGATACCACCGCGGTTAAGGCCCACCGTGAGCGCCGCGCCGATGGCGCCCACCACGGTGAGCGTGGGCGTACCCAGCAACACGCTCACCATCAGGGTATCCAGCACCGCCACCGGCAGCTGCAGCATGTAGCCCAGCAGCGGCGCGATCAGCGCCAGCGGCAAACCCGTCAGCAGCCAGTGGGCGAGCAGCTTGGCGGCCACCGGCACCACGCTGACCACCGGCGCGGTGAGCAGCAGATCCAGCGCGCCGCTCTCCTGGTCACGGCGGAACAGGCCGTCCAGGGACAGCATCACCGCCAGCAACGCCGCCACCCAGACCGCGCCGGGGGCCACCAGGGCCAGCAGCGCCGGCTTCGGCGACAGGGCCAGCGGAAACAGGCTCACCACCACCACGAAAAAAAACAGCGGCTGCACGATGTCCGCCGGCGAGCGCCAGATCAGCGTCAGTTCGCGACGCAGCGAGGCGCGCCAGACGGCGCCCAGGGACGGCGCGCTCATCGGACCACCTCCCTATCCTCACCGAGATGCAGACGGTGCACGCCGTCACCGACCCGGTGGTGCGAGGTGTAGATCACCAGCACCCCCTGCGCCGCCGCCTGGCGCAGCCGTTGATCCAGCGCGGCCACGCCCTGCTGGTCGATGGCGGTGAACGGCTCATCGAGAATCCACACGTCCTTGCCGTCCAGCCACAGCCGGGCCAGCGCGATGCGGCGCTGCTGCCCGGCGGACAAACGCCCCGCCGGCACGTCCTCGAAACCGTACAGATCCAGCGCCGCCAGGGCCGCGTCCGGGTCGCCGGTCTGGCCGCTGAGGGCACGGTTGTATTCGAGGTTTTCGCGGGCGGTGAGTTCCTCACGCACGCCGGGCTGGTGCCCCAGGTAAAGCAGCGACGGCGGCAACGGCGACGACCACTCGACCCGCCCCTGGTAAAAGCCGTGCAGGCCCACCAGGATGCGCAACAGCGTGGTCTTGCCGGCGCCGTTGGCGCCGGTCACCTGCCAGATCTCGCCGTTGCGCGCGGAAAAATCCAGATCCTCAAACAGCATCCGGTGGTCCCGCTCGCAGCCGAGCTGCCGCACTGTTAAACGTGGTGCGTCCATGGTCGCTTCCGCCCCCTGAATCGGCCGCGGAGTATAGCATGCCTGGGCACCCCGACGAGCGCGGGCCAGCCACGGCCGAACGGTTGCGCAAACCCGGGGCGTTTTCGGCTAAACTATGGGATTAGTGTCGAAAGGATTCCGACTATGACTCTCCATAAGGCTCTCCATAAGGCCCTGTTACTGGGCCTGCCTCTGCTCCTGGCCGCCTGCGGCGGCGACGAACGGCCCCTGGCCACGGTGGACCGGGTGGATCTGCAGCGTTACGCGGGCACCTGGCATGAAATCGCCCGCCTGCCGCAATGGTTCCAGCGCGGCTGCTACAACTCCACCGCCACCTACAGCCTCAACGACGACGGTTCGGTGAAAGTGGTCAACCGCTGTCAGCGCGAGGACGACGAACCCAGCGTCGCGGAAGGCGAGGCCCGCGTGGTGCCCGGCTCCAACAACGCCAAGCTGAAGGTCCGTTTCGATAACTGGTTTTCCCGGCTGCTGCCCAAGGTCGCCGAAGGGAATTACTGGGTGATCGCGCTGGACAAGGACTACCAGACCGTGGTGATCGGCGAACCGGGCCGCGAGTATCTGTGGATTCTGGCGCGCCAGCCCCGGCTGCCGGACGACCAGTACCGGGCCCTGGTCGGGCTCGCCGAGGAGAAAGGCTTCCCGGTGGACGAGTTGCAGCGCAACCGGGACCTGGTGCCGGACGGCGAACGCGACACCCCCTGACCGACAGACCCACAGCGAGGAGTCCGACCATGGCCGTGGAAATCGAGAGAAAATTCCGCACCAAGGGCGTCGACTTTCTGGCGAACCAGGAAGGCGAACGTCTGACCCAGGGGTATCTGAGCCACGATCCCCGCGCTACCGTGCGGTTGCGCGTGCAAGGCGACCGCGCCTGGCTGACCATCAAGGGCAAGACCCACGGCGCCAGCCGCAGTGAGTTCGAATACCCGATCCCCACCGCCGACGCCCACGCCATGCTGGAAGAGATGTGCCCGCAGGGCGTGATCGACAAAACCCGCTACCGCATCCAGGTGGGCGAGCATGTCTGGGAAGTGGACGAATTCCATGGCGACAACCAGGGCCTGGTGGTCGCCGAGGTGGAGCTGGACAGCGAGGACCAGCCTTTCGAGCGGCCGCCCTGGCTCGGCGAGGAAGTCACCGACGACCCCAGATACTACAACAGCGCGTTGAGCCGCACCCCCTATGGCCAGTGGTAACACCCAGTACGTCCTGTGGCGGCGGGACGAGAACGGGCAAATCCTGTTGATGTGCCGTTTCCACTCCAACAGCCAGGCGCAGCGTGTGTGCGCGCGCTATCAACGACAGAAAAAGCCCCGCTATCACTACTGGGTGACCACCCTGGCGCCGCACGGGCCGCACTAACCGGCGGCGCGGCGGATACCACTGAGGTTGCTGAAACACAGGGCGCGGGCGGTATCCATGAATTCCTGAATAAACGGCACCTGCTCGTCACCGTCGCGCACCGCCGCGTACAGGGTGCGCCACACGCCCTCCCCTTCACCCAGCCGCACCGCGCGCACCAGATCCAGATCCAGGTATTCGGTGAGCGCCCAGTTGGGCAACGCCGCCACGCCCCGGCCGGCGGCCACCAGCTGCACCATCATCGGCGTCAGCTCGGCGGTGCGCAGCGCCGCCGGCGCCACCCCGGCCGGGTCGAGAAAGGCGGTGAACACATCCAGCCGCTCGTGCTCCACCGGGTAGGTGATCAGGGTTTCCTCCGCCAGCGCCCGGGGCGCCACCGCGCGGGCGCCGGCCAGCGCTGACTGCCGCGCCACCGCCAGCACCAGCTCGTAGCGGAACAGCGGCAAATAGCGCACCGCGTCGTTATCCACCGGATCGGACGTGATCACCATATCCAGGTCGCCGCGCACCAGCGCCGCCTGGGGCGTGAAACTGAACGCCGCGGACAAATCCAGCTCCACTTCCGGCCAGGCCTCGCGGAACCGGTCCAGCGCCGGCATCAGCCACTGAAAGCAGGAATGGCACTCAATGGCGATGTGCAGCCGCCCGCTCTGCCCGGCGGCCAGGCGCCGCAGCTCGGTCTCGGTGCGCCTCACCTGGGGCAGCACCTGGCGCGCCAGCGCCAGCACCCGGCCACCGGCGGTGGTGAAACGGATCGGCCGGGTGCGCCGCACGATCAGCGCCACCCCGAGCCGGTGCTCCAGGTCCTTGAGCTGGTGGGACAGCGCCGATTGGGTGACGTGCAGGCGCTCGGCGGCCTCCACCAGGCTGCCGGCCTCGTCGATGGCCTGCAGGGTGGCCAGGTGGCGGAGTTCAAGCACTGACGACATGAGCATCACTCATAGTAACGATTAGATATTTGATTTTGTCTCAACTAAGGGGTGGACCACAATAGCCGCCAATCGATCTTCCCCCTCTTCGCGTGACAAAGGATTCATCATGACCACCCTGCATAACCTGGGCTTTCCCCGTATCGGCGCCCGCCGTGAACTGAAACAGGCGGTCGAGGCCTATTGGGCCGGCACCCTGCAGCAAAGCGAACTCGAGCACGTGGGCCGCAGCCTGCGCGAGCGCCACTGGACGCTGCAGGCGGAAGCGGGCCTGGACGCGGTGCCGGTGGGCGACTTCGCCTGGTACGACCAGATTCTTGAGTTCTCCTGCCTGCTGGGCGTGGTGCCGCCGCGCTTCCAGCAGGCCGACGATCAGCCGGTGTCCCTGGACACCCTGTTCCGCATGGCCCGGGGCCGCGCCCCCAGCGGCGAACCGGCGGCGGCCTGCGAGATGACCAAATGGTTCGATACCAACTACCACTACATCGTGCCGGAGCTGGAAGGGGACCAGCAGTTCCGCATCGCCCGCGAGACCCTGTTCGATCAGGTGGACGAAGCCCGCGCCCTGAACCTGGACGCCAAGCCGGTGATCCCCGGGCCGCTGACCTACCTGTACCTGTCCAAGGGTGAATCGTTCGACGGCGCCGCCGACAGCGCCAAACTGACCCTGCTGGAAAATCTGATTCCGGTGTACCGGACCATTCTGCAGCGCTTCGCCGACCAGGGCGTGACCTGGGTGCAGATCGACGAGCCGATTCTCTGCCTGGATCTGCCCGACGCCTGGCAGCGCGCCTACCTGCGCGTCTACGACCAGCTCGCCGGCGCCGCCTCGGTGAAACTGCTGCTGGCCACCTACTTCGAAGGCCTGCGCGACAACCTGTTCACCGCCCTGCAACTGCCGGTGGCCGGCCTGCACCTGGACCGGGTGCGCGGCAACGATCCGCTGGATCAGGTGCTGCCGCGCCTGGGCGACAAGGTGCTGTCGCTGGGCGTGATCAACGGCCGCAATATCTGGCGCGCCGACCTGGACGCCCTGCTCGACACCCTGACGCCGCTCAAGGCGCAGCTGGGCGAGCGCCTGTGGCTGGCGCCTTCCTGCTCGCTGCTGCACAGCCCGGTGGACCTGGACCAGGAAGACCGACTGGACGACGAACTGAAAAGCTGGCTCAGCTTCGCCAAACAAAAGCTCGACGAACTGGCGGTGCTGGGCGGCGCCCTGGACGGCGACGACAGCGTGCAACCGGCCCTGCAGGCGCAGCGCCGGGCGGTGGCCGCGCGCGGCCAGTCGCGGCGCATCCACGACCCGGCGGTGGGCGAGCGCATGGCAGCCTCCGGCCAGGTGTCCCGCGACCGGCTGAGCCCGTTCGCCGAGCGCATCGGCAAACAGCAGGCGGCGCTGAAACTGCCCGCCTACCCCACCACCACCATCGGCTCGTTTCCGCAGACCAAGGAAATCCGCGCCGCGCGCCGTGACTGGAAAGCCGGCAAGCTGGACGACAGCGGCTACACCGAGCTGATGAAGCAGGAAATCACCCGCGCGGTGCGCTACCAGGAACAGGTGGACCTGGACGTGCTGGTGCACGGTGAAGCGGAACGCAACGACATGGTGGAATACTTCGGCGAGCTGCTGGAAGGCTTCGCCTTCACCCGCTTCGGCTGGGTGCAGAGCTACGGCTCGCGCTGCGTGAAACCGCCGGTGATCTTCGGCGACGTGAGCCGCCCCAAGGCGATGACCGTGGACTGGACCCGCTTCGCCCAGTCGCTCACCGACAAGCCGGTGAAAGGCATGCTCACCGGCCCGGTGACCATTCTGCAGTGGTCCTTCGTGCGCGACGACCAGCCCCGCGACACCACCTGCCGGCAGATCGCCCTGGCCCTGCGCGACGAAGTCCAGGACCTGGAAAACGCCGGCATCGGCGTGATCCAGATCGACGAGCCGGCCTTCCGCGAAGGCCTCCCGCTGCGCCGCGACGACTGGCAGGCGTACCTGGGCTGGGCGGTGGACTGCTTCCGCCTGGCCACCGTGGGCGTGGCCGACGAAACCCAGATCCACACCCACATGTGCTACTCGGAGTTCAACGACATCATCGAAGCGATCGCCGCCATGGACGCGGACGTGATCACCATCGAAACGTCGCGCTCGAACATGGAGCTGCTGGAAGCGTTCGAGAACTTCCAGTACCCCAACGACATCGGCCCGGGGGTGTACGACATCCACTCGCCCAACGAGCCGAAGGTGGACTGGATGGTGGCGCTGATGGAAAAAGCCGCCCAGCGGCTGCCCAAGGAACGCCTCTGGGTGAACCCGGACTGCGGCCTCAAGACCCGCAAATGGGAAGAAACCGAAGGCGCCCTGGCCAACATGGTGGAAGCCGCCAAGACGCTCCGGAAGAGCGCCTGACCACGGACGACCACCCTGCTGTGGAAGCGGGCCTTGTGGGAGCGGGCCCAGCCCGCGAAAGGGTGGCTTACTGAAGTGGTCAAGTGATCTTGGACAGTTTCTTAGGTTCTGGTCACGCGGCCGCTTTTTCCCTTGCCCCGGGTGTTTGGTACTGGTTCGTGCTGTGAGGGCGGACGTGGTTGTAGTACTGATTGACGT